>JAKAVW010000069.1 GCA_021827445.1 Pseudomonadota bacterium | reverse complement strand
AAAAACGAGGCCCGGAACATATTGCTGGACCTCGTTAACGATGTGCGTCAATACCTTGTCAAAATCCCCCTGCAGCAGATCCTGGGACAGATTGACGTAGCGAACGGAGTTATTCACTTTGTCGATCTCAAAAAACGAGAATTGCTGCTGATAGCGCAGCATCTTCAGTGCCGGCTCACCCAGCACGGTAAAGAAGAGCGCCCGGTTGGTGGGGCTTGCCTGCGTGAACATGATCTGATGCGCCAGTGTGGTTTTGCCGCCCCCAGGGCATCCTGCAATCAGATTAAAAGAGTACTCCGGCAGGCCACCGCCCAGCAGGTCATCCAGTCCAGGCACCCCGGTTGGAAGCTTCCGTATGCGGATTTTATGATTCAAAATGATCTCCCATAATGGCTTCCACAATTTCTTCACCAAAAGCATCATGTAAAATGCGCGCCGTTAACTGATCACCAACCAACCGGCACAGGATATCTGAAAAAGTAGTCAGCAATAAGCTGCTTGCCGCTCTGATCTCTGCGGGTGGCTGTACTACAAACGAAGATTTTATTAGTACGAGCATATCATCATCCTGAAGTGTCATCACGCTGGCTGCCAACCAAGGGAACGTTGGCGCGGTGAGTGATAAGCTTCTCGAGTAAAGTGCATTGAACCCATCTTTACCGACAATCCTAACAATGGCTGCAGCTACCTTTTCCAACAGCGAAAAGGCTATTTCTGCAGTTTCTTCATCCGGATATTTCTCCAGGAAGATTTTTATTTTTCGCGGTTTCAACAAGGCTTCAGGCCTCCGTAACATTTTTTATATATTGAAATCATAACTCCCCATTTATCGTGTTATGAACGCAATATATAAAAACGCGCATCATGGCGTTCATCACCGATTCTCAAAAACCGTGACCATGGCCTGGTAAGGATGTCGCATGCGGGCTAGGCATGTTGCATGGATCTGCCTGATTCGCAGACCACCACCCATCCCAAGTGGCATCGCAATCCGTTCCAGTTGGGGGAAAAGAACTGCTACGTGTGCATCATCTGACGGCAGTGCCGCAAGCTGCAGTGCTGGCGAGGATCATGAGCGTAAGACATGAGCCACTCCCGTAAATAACTCCGACGAAGTAGAGATTATAGTACTTTTTCATTCCCGGACCAGCCCTTCTGCATCTCCCTTGTCCGGAAGTGGTATCGACTCGGTGGGCGGGCATGGCCCGCTTGGCGTCAGTTACCCTACCAGTCGGCCGTTTCCATCCACGCACACTTTCAAACCAGACTATAAAATGGGCGACCGGCCATCCACAGATAAGAATTAGGCGACTTTGACAGCCCAAGCTAATTGCTCAAGGTCGAAGAGAAAATCTCAATGGGTAACATTTGTGGCATGGCTCCCGCACGGTGCAATTTGGTTTTTGCCATCATATTCACATAGCGCGCAATCGTTTCTATGGATAATGTTTCGACCTCACAACAGCGAACGGTAATCCAGCACCCTGCTTTATGGGCATTTCCAAGATGGAGGCACAACTGGTCAAAAATGCTGCGAGGAACCCGAACCATCAAAGGCTTGCCGGAGGCTGTAGTAAACTCCATGGTAACGGAAGGCGGAGCAGGAAAATGAGCGCGCTGACCAACATCAGGCAGCAGCCGTTGGTAACGCTGTGCATCTTGAATATGAGACATGATAAACCGACCTCATTAGGAAATATGGTGAATGGTAAACCAGGTGCGACGTGTCTTCTGTGCTTTGCATCACATAGGATAAACCACCGTAAACCGCCGAACGCTGACAGAATGGCAAGGCCTGCCATATGTAACCTAGCGAACAGACGGGGATAGCTTTGAGCTTTAATCTCTAGGCGAGAATCGAAAGGGTGGTACGCTGCCATGAACCTATGAATCAATCACACCCCAAATCGGGCGGCTTTTGAAACGCAGGACGACTGCAGTCCAATAAAATAGAAAAACAGAATAGGCAGGAGATTTACATGATGAAGAAACTGGCACTTCCCATTGTGCTTTTTACTTTGGCAGGCTGCTCCTCGATAGATCAAGGTCCGCAAGGTGGACATGATGTTTCCTGGTATCTGCACCATCAGAAAAAGATGACGCAGGAGGTTACCTGGTGCAAGAACAGCGCCGATCGTAGTGGCCTCGACTCCTGTCAGAATGCCAATAAGGCACAAGATAAGGCACTGGCCTACAACGCAAATAAGACCCTACACAGTTTGGGTAAAGAATTGTCCTGATTCCGGGCATGTCCATAGTTTGGTAAATTACAAGGAGACTCTTATGAATACATCCAGATCGATTAAATCCCTCATGGTGGTTTCGGCCTTCATGGTGCCCCTGGCCCTGGCTGGCTGCGCTGGCGGCCCCAGCGCGGAGGCGGAGGCTGCACAAGCCAGTGCCAAAGCGGCCCAGATAACGGCGAATCAGGCGCTGGCCAAAGCCGATGCCCTGCAAAGCACCCAGAATGAGGCGATTCGCCGCGCCGACATTGCACAGCACACGGCGAATCAGGCGGTCCGCTCGGCGAACCAGGATAATGGCAATTGATTTAGTGTAATCAATATGGGACCGGTAATGTCAGATACCTTTTCTTTCATCGGGATAACCGGTCCCAAATTATGTCGCTGCAGCCATAACGTACGAAAAGAATTTGGCATGAGCACAATAATGGTATGACTCAAGAGACAGCATAAGCGGTATCCGAGCGAGGATTGCCTCTTCAGCTACCGGAGTTGCGCTGACTGACCGGTCGTTGCTGCGAGAGAGAACTTTGCCAGAAGGCTCTACACTGAAGCCTCCATCGGTATCAGAATTGGCAAGCACTTAACTTGCACACAGTCTTCACGAAGAAGACCACATACAACCTATCTGCTGCACCAATATATTCACTTTACCCACCATGCTACCCCCGCACGGCTGCCACCTTATTTAGCAATACGTACTCTTCGTCGCCACACTCCCAATTTGCCGAATCATAAAGCTGTAGCATATGTGCCCTACCGAACAGACGGCTCGCCATAAACATCTTACGATAGGCTATAGGTCGAGCCTATCAACAATCGACTAAGGCGTTACTGTTGCATGCAGTTCTGACGTGGCATTGTAGTTTGGAGGGAATTTGTAACTCTTAAAAATGATTAGATTCTGTGAATTGGTAGGCAGCATTGGTTAAAAATCGGTTACTTAGGAGTTTACTATGAAGATCTCATCCCGCCATTCGTCTAAGAATGCCCCTGAATCAGTTCGCACGGCCGTTTTCCCTGTCGCCGGAATGGGGACAAGGTTTCTGCCAGCGACAAAAGCAACTGCCAAAGAAATGATGCCGATTGTAGATAAACCGCTGATTCAATATGCTGTAGAGGAAGCGTTAGAGGCTGGATGTGACAGGTTGGTTTTTATCAGTGGCCGTGGCAAACGTGCGATTGCAGACCACTTCGACGTTGCCTTTGAACTGGAGCATGAGCTAGAGCGTCGCGGAAAACAGGAACTGCTCGACGAAGTAAGAAATATTGTACCGCGCGGCGTCAGCACCATCTTTCTTCGACAACCTCACCCATTGGGATTAGGCGATGCAGTCCTGATGGCCCGCGATGTCGTTGGTGATCATCCCTTCGCCGTACTGCTCGCGGATGATTTGATCTTGTCCAAGAAACCCGTTCTTGCACAGATGATAGAGCAGTATGACCGCTATCATGCGGCAATTCTGGCCATTCAACGGGTACCTCACGAAGAAACCAATAAGTACGGCATTATTCGGTGCTGGCCGTGGGAAAATAAAATCCACCAGGTATCGGGTATCATAGAGAAGCCCCACCCCGATGAAGCACCATCTGATCTCGGGGTAGTCGGCAGATACATTTTACCTGCCAAAATATTTGAATATCTGGAGGATTTACCTGCAGGGAGTGGCGGCGAGATTCAGCTCACCGATGGGATTGCCGCCCTGTTACGTGAACGTCAGGTTCTTGGCTACGAATTTGAAGGTCGCCGCTTCGATTGTGGTGACAAGCTCGGATATCTACAGGCCACGGTCGAGTTTGGTTTGCGTCATGTGGGTGTTGGCAAACCATTTGCGGAGTATCTGCACCAACTCGCAACAGATGGAATATGCTCCTACGTTGCCGACGAGCCTGTTCCATTCCCGACACGCAAAAATAAGTCGCGAGTAGCGTGATAATCTCTCCCTATCTATAACAGATGAAGAAGGAGCAAAGCATGTCGATCCATAAAGTTTTAAAATATTTATCAAACACCATGATAACGATCACTATTATTGTTGCTTTAATAGTCGTGTGGTTATCGGCAGCCAGCCCCGTTTCGACAATGGCTGAAGCATACCTTGGTGGCTTCATGCTTGCCGTCATGATCAGCATACTGCTTATTGGTCGTAAGCTGAAGTTCCGCGAACCTTGGGTTACTCCATTGCGCATCGTCAGTATCTTTCTCGCCATCTTCCTGACCGCGCGTTATTTGGTGTGGCGTGTGGAATTTACCATTGGTGGTTTTGGACTTATCAGTCTGATTGCAGGACTGACGCTTTTTGCTGCCGAACTTTACTCCGCGGGATTTGCCTTTCTGGGTTATTTTGTGAATTTATATCCACGCCACCGTACCCCAGTGCCATTGCCTGCTGACGAATCCTTGCTTCCATCGGTGGATATTGTTGTGCCAACATATAATGAGCCCGCTGACCTCCTTGAAGTCACACTGCTTGGCGCATTGAACATCACTTTTCCTACGGACAAGGCGCACATCCATTTGCTCGATGACGGAGGTACAGATGATAGATGCAATAAGCCTCTCATAGCTGAACAGTCCCTGGCACGCCGCCAGGCACTGCAGGAATTATGCCTTAAATTGGGCGTGACCTATCACACCCGCGTACACAATGATCATGCGAAAGCAGGCAATATCAACGCCGCCCTTCATAATCTTAGTGGTGAGCTCATGGTTATCCTGGACGCGGATCATGTACCTACCAGAGATTTTCTGACCAAGACGGTAGGATTTTTCCTTCAAGATAAAAAATGCTTTCTCGTACAGACTCCGCATAGCTTTATTAACGCTGATCCTATTGAGAAAAATCTGGGAATATTTCATGATTCACCACCTGAAACAGAACTTTTTCACAACGTCATTCAAACCGGCCTGGATGGCTGGAATGCGTCTTTCTTTTGCGGATCTGCCGCAGTCATGCGCCGCAGCATGCTGCTGGAAGTCGGTGGTATTCAGGGCGACACCATTACAGAGGATGCCGAAACCGCGATGATTCTGCATGCCAAGGGATATCACAGTGTTTTTCTGAATGAGTCACTCAGCATCGGTTTACAACCGGAAACGGTGATGAGTTTCATCGCACAGCGGGTACGCTGGGCTCAGGGTGCACTGCAGTTACTTTACTTTAAAAATCCGCTAACGCTTCCCGGATTAAAGCTAACCCAGCGCATCGCATATTTAGCCAGTTTTTCTTACTGGTTTTTTCCATTCTCACGGATAGTAACCATACTGGCACCCTCCATGTTTCTGTTGTTCGGGGTCATGGTATACGATGCCACAACGGAACAATATGCAATATATGGCGTCCCATATTTTCTCTCGAGCATAATTTTCTCCGACTTTATATATGGAAAGATTCGCTGGCCACTGATTTCCGACGTATACGAGATGGTACAAACGCCGTTAGCAGCCCCCGCCTTAGCAGCAACCTTACTCCGGCCTCGAAAACCCACTTTTCGGGTGACACCCAAAGGCGAGCAAATGGATAAGGATTTTTTGACCCCGACAGTTTGGGTACAATACATTCTTCTGTTAATTGTTTTAGTATCATTAATTTCCGGTGGCTGGCGTTGGCTTGAGCACCCAGGACAACGTCCACAACTTATATTTACCATGTTATGGGAAATTGTAAATTTCATGATTGTGGCGGCAGCAGTAGGCGTAACGCTGGAGCGCAAACAGCGTCGGGAGGAGTTTCGTATCATCCCGGTAAAACCCATACCTGCTGTCATGATGATGGCTGGTGCGAAAAAAATCATGGTTGAGTTTACCGATCTGTCAGCTAATGGAGCACGTTTAATAGTTATGGATAAACAGTTTTCTACGGAGCAGTTACTGAGCGCAGAACCACTCACCTTTTTGTTTAAGAGTTCACTGCATAAGAATCTGGTTGTTAGCATTCCCGCAACGGTGCTCAACATCGAATCGGGTCGTGTAGGCGTGCAATTCCAGTACCAGGATATGCAGCAGAAGGCGGAGATAGTCGACCTGATTTACGGCGACAGCCAGCATCTTGAAGCGCGTCTTGAACGACGTCGCAAGCGCATCTCTTTTTTCGCAGCCTATCTTTATATCGCCAGTAAATCAGCTGCCGGCCTCGGAAACAACTTGCAGTTTGTACTGAACCAGGGGGTACATGGGGTGCTGCACGGAGCCCATCAGCTGTTCATAGTAGGGCCACGCTCGTGGTGGACGCTGGCTTTTTCCAGCCGTTCTGACCGCTGATAAAACGATAAGGGACGAGAATAGCCATGAAACGCAAATACACCATCGCGGTGTGGTCTACAGGCCTTGCCTGCCTGCTTTCAGGTAGCGTGCCAGCGATCGCGCAAACCACCGCTGATCCAGTAAGCCTGCCCCTATCAGCGCTGACGCCGGGTAAAAAAGTGGTCGTGCTCCGTTCCGGGCATGAAACCGCGCAGATGATCTGGAAGGTGCGGCCCCATTACACCGCACAAAACGCCGCGCTCCAGGTGCGCTATCTGACCAGTCCGGATACCACGGCGGGGTCCCAGCTGGTGGTCTCCATGGATCATAAGATTGTCGGTGCGGTCTCCCTGAACCCCCAGCTTCCGCGGGGCAGTTTCACGGTCCTGCTCGGACATCAGACCTTTTCTGCAGGCAGTTACCCCCTGCAGATACAGGCCATCCCCGGACCCGCTGCAGCGCACCCCAAAACCAGCCCACCGGGGGGGGCCTGGACCCAGATTGACTATACAGCGCCTCTCAGCTGACCTATACGCCTCAGCGCTTACCGTGGCAGCATTTGGACTTTGCGCATTTGCCGATGATTCTGAGCGAGTCTGCGGCAAAAGGCGTTTTACCCTTACCGATCCAGTTGTATGGGACCCCCAACCCCACGTTGCTCACGGCCGCGCAAGAGGCGGTGGCAGGCCTGGCGCTGCGCTCGGCCGCCGTGCTTCATGTCGAGGCGCACATGGGTCCGGCCGTGATCTCGCCTACGGTATCCGGCGATCCGGGCGTCTCTGCCTGCCTCGCCCCAGCCTCTGACTTACCCGCTTTGGTGCAGCCGCACACGCCCATTACGGGTCCGACGGTGCTCCTGGCGCGCAATCCTGGCAATCCGCTGGGCGTCATTGTGATTTTCACCGGCACCGACGATGCCCAGGTGCTCGAAGCCGCCCGCGCCTTTGCCGTGAATCGCAACATGCTGCCGCTCGATCATCGCTGGAGCGTCATCGGTAGTGCGCAGGTGACGGCCGTGACGGCCATGAATTTTGGTCCCCGGAATGCCGTGTATCCGGGACAGGTGGTGAGTCTGCACGCGCTTCAGGGGGCCAACTCCGTATTGAACACGCCCCACGGTACCGCGGATATCGGTTTCTGGATGCCCGGAGGGCTCTTTGCCTCGCGGCAGAGCAATTTAAAAATGAACTTGACCATGGCTACGGAGCCGCTGACGCAACCCGCCACCCAGCCCATCATCACCGTCATGGCCAATCACCACTGGATATCCGAGTGGAAACTCACCCCGGGGGTAGCCAATTACCAAACCACTATCCCGTTCTCGGCGCTGGTAGGGGGAGAAAATCATATCACCTTTCAGATTGCTGGTGGTAAGGTATCCGTCTTCCCAAGTTCCACACTGCAGTTGCCCACCACGCACCGTTATACGGTGTTGCCTGATCTGGCCCTCTTTCAGCACACCGGGTTTCCCCTGGTGGTCCATGGGGTAGGACGAAATCTTTCCGTATGGTATAGCGAAAGCACTCTGGCGAACTGGTCCGCGGGCTTGACCTTGTTCGGACGGCTGGCCCAGTCCGCGCACTCTCCTCTGCCCGGCGCGCAGGCGACCTTTTCGATGCCCACCAAGGGCAACGTTCTGGCCGTTGGGACCCTGGCCTCCATCCCGGCATCCTGGCTTTCTGCCAGCCCCGTACGCCTGCGGCAAAATGCCATTCAGTGGCAGCTGACGACCCGTCAGGGTACAGTCCATCCGTGGATGGGGGCGACGCAGTCCCCGGCCACCGCCTATCTGGTGGAAGCCCACACGCCCTATAAGGATCACGTGGCGGTCACCTTTCTCGCAACCAACACCCAAAATCTGCAAGCGGCAGCCTGGCATCTGGCAGCAGCGCCCAACTGGAACCAGTTGCAGGGGGATTTCGCCTGGCAGAACCGTCATGGAATTTATCAGTCCACCATGGTGGGTCCGCATTTCATGTATGGCAACCGGCACAGTGGCTGGTTCTGGATCTTTCTGTTCTCGGTCAGGCCCTGGCTTTGGGTGCTGGCGGGCTCGGCAGCGGTCTTGTTTGCAACGCTGGCCGTGTGGATATATACCCTACGTAAGAAAGCACAATGGCGCGCCGAGGAGGCCCTATGAAAAAGAATAACCGCAAAACGTCCAGTATCCGCTCCTGGGTCACCCTCATCGTTGCCGGTGGTGTCCCTCTCTATGCCGCCAGTGCCTATGCCGCACCGGTGGCGGATCAGACCCGCGCTGCCAGCAATGTGCTGCAGTCTCAGCAAAGCCAGCCCAACAATGTGATCAGCAACATCTACACCCAAAAGAACCATTCACTTGCCGCCATCGGTACGGCTGAACAAAAGATCTGGGCGGCCATCAACAGTAACCACCTGCGTACGGCGCAGGCGCTGATGCAGCGGACCACGACGCAATTTCCCGGCTGGCACCCGCAACCGACCATGGGTTTTGTGCTCCTGGAAAAAACGATCTGGGCGGAAATCCGGGTGGGTCAGGCCGGGCTGGCGCGAACGAATATGCAGCAATTGCAAACCCGTTACGGACAGGGCGTCCTCGCCGATAAGACGCAGGTCTCCCTCGTCTCCATGCGCAATGTGCTGGAAGAGAACCGGCTCTGGCACCTCCTGGGTGAAGGTCATCTGCAGGCCTTGCAGTCCGCCATACGGCAAATCCAGAGCGAAGACCCCGGTTATCAGCCGCCCCAGAAAATGCTGGAGATGATGCATCAAGGGCTGGCCGGTCGCGCGGTAGGTCGACTGGCGCGCCAGCAGGACTGGACCCAGATTGTCGCACTGCACGATCAGACCCCCAGCGTGTTCACACTCGCTTATTCAGGCAACCGGCAGGCCTGGGCAGAGGCTCTGGCCGCGACCGGCCATCCCCGCCACGCCACTCTGATCTATATTTCCCTGCTGCAGCACAGTCAGCATGCGGCACAGGCCCAGAGTATCCTGAATCAGGCCGCCAATCGGTTGCCGCCTCAGGAGATGCAGGTGCTCTATACCCGGGCACAGGCACAGTTCCCGGGCCATCAGCAGACCTTGGAGAAACAGCACCTACAGTATGTGCTGATGATGGCTTCACGAGCGCACAGTGCGCATCAGAACGCCGAAGCAGCCGCCCTGGTAGCCCCCGAGTCCGTGGCCATCAACCAGTTACACAAGGCGTCTGATGCGCGGCTGATGGGCGCTATATTGGGTGCCAATCATCAATCGCATGAGGCCTTGCAATGGTGGATACGGGCGGCACGATGGTCGGGCAAAGCCGCCGACTGGCAGACGGTGGGCAATCTCGCCATGGCCGACAATGATGTGCCCGTCGCGCGCGAGGCGATGGCCCATCTGCCGGCAGGCACCCCGGCATCGGAGCATTTTCGCCGTCATAATGACATCATGGCCGCCCTGCGCGATTACAAAAACCGCGATTATAAGGGTACGCTGGCACATCTGCGTGCCGCGCAACAGTTTGGTCCGCTGTCTCCGGGCATGGACACCATCAAAGCCTGGTCTTTAGTGCATACGAAAGACTATGCGGCCGCGAGCATGCTGTTTACGACGCTTTACCGGCAGAATCCTTCTTCTGGCAATACCGTAGGGGTGTTGATTGCGGATCAGCAAACCCACAACCTGGCCCACACCTACCAGCTGGCGGCCACGACCAAGGGTCCCCTGGCATCGCATTTGCCGATGACCACCATGCGCGATCATCTGGCCGATATCAACACGATTCCCTGGCGCTTTATGCCGCCCGATCAGATCGTGCCGCCCCTTGCCCGCGAAAGCTACCTGGCCTTGGGCGGCTCCTGGGAAGAGCGGGGTGGAAGCAACAGCGGCATGACCAAAATGACCGAATACCTGCCTTCCCTGCAGGCCCAGTGGGGGATCAATTGGCATCTGGCGGCTTTTGCCCAGTTGTCATCGCCTGACCTGTATGGTGGCCAGCCGACCAGCGGGCAACTGCCCGCCTTTAATGCCGCCTCTAGCGCCACGGGGAATGCTACCGGACACGTCTGGCAGACCCCCCAGTTTTTACTCGGTGTCGATAATCGTGAACCGCACCATCACTGGCGCGCCGCACTGGGTTGGACCTCGCCTTCGGGTATCGGGGGCGGTACGGTGCAGGGCTTGTTGCGCTACACCTTCATCCCGTCGCACAGCGGCAGCAACTGGAGCGTCCATCTCTTGCGTGACAGCGTGCGGCAAACCCTCTTGTCCTACAACGGCGTGCAGGAGAATCTTCAGGCCACCGCCAACGGCCAATCCCTGCATATCCCTTATGCATGGGGAGCAGCCATACGTAACCAGGTCGGCGCCAGCGGTTATCTGAGTGGCGGCAAACACGGCTGGTCTTATATCGGCACCCTGCATCTCAATGCCATTACCGGCCAGAACATCCAGACCAATTATGGCGCCAGCACCTATCTGGCCGCGATGCACCCCGTCTATACCGGCCCCGGTTGGTGGGTCACCGTGGGTCCATCGCTCTATGCGGAAACCTACGCCCGGAATGCCAGTTTTACGTCTCCCGGTTATGGCGGCTACTTCAGCCCGCAAATGATGGCACAACCCTCCCTCAGTGCGAGTGCCAGCCATTGGTGGCATGGCGGCGGCATTAATATGAGTGCCGCCATCGGTTATCAATGGCTGCATCAGGGCGGGGGGCCTTACCTTGGCTTTAGCCCGCTGCGCAATCAGATAACTCCGCCACTGAGTGCTCAGGGCCTGTCACTGTCTCCCTATGCGGCCTCCAGTGGCAGTAATATCGCAGGATCG
>JAKAVW010000068.1 GCA_021827445.1 Pseudomonadota bacterium | reverse complement strand
CGGACACCGGTGATATTTCGACGGAAGATCTGATTACCGAAGAGGAAATGGTGGTGACCTTCACCCACGCCGGTTATATCAAGGCGCAGCCGGTGACGGTCTTCAATGCCCAGAGACGGGGCGGCAAAGGCAAGATGGCCACCACCACCAAAGAAGAAGACTTTGTCGAACGCATGTTCTGCGCTTCGACCCATGCGTATTGTTTGTTCTTCAGCAATCTCGGTAAAGTTTTCTGGCAAAAAGTATATCAGTTGCCGCAGGCGGGTCGTGGCGCCAAGGGCAAGCCCATCGTCAACATGCTGTCGCTGGCACCCACGGAACGCATCACCGCCGTGTTGCCGGTTCGTGACTTTACCGAAGGCCAGTTTGTCTGCATGGTGACCTCCCACGGTGTCGTCAAAAAGACGCCGGTCATGGAGTATTCCCGACCGCGCAGTCAGGGGATCAATGCCATCAACCTCGATCCTGGTGATCGTCTGGTCGCCGTTGGCCTCTCCGACGGGCAGCGCGAGTTCATGCTCTTTACTCGGCATGGCATGGCGGTGCGCTTCCCCGAGGCGAAAGCCCGGGCCATGGGTCGCAATGCCCGGGGCGTACGCGGCATCAGTCTGGAAGAGAATGATCGGGTGATCTCGGCACAATGGGTGGACTCCAGTCAGGTGATCCTCACCACTACGGCCAATGGTTACGGTAAATTGACGAAAGTGGATGAATACCGCCGCACCAACCGGGGTGGGAAAGGCGTTATTGCCATCCAGACCAACGAGCGTAATGGTGATGTGGTCGGCGCGCTGGCGGTAACGGAGCGGGACGAACTGATGCTGGTCTCTGATCATGGCACTCTGATTCGTATAGCGATTAACAGTATTCGTCGCACCGGCCGGAATGCGCAGGGGGTACGCCTGATTAACCTGGGCGAGGGCGAGCAACTGGCGGGACTGGCATTGATTGCCGATACGGAAGAAGAGGAGGGGGAGCAGACCGATCTGCCCCAGTAACACACCATGAACTATCCTGTTTATAATTTTGGTGCGGGTCCGGCGATGCTCCCCCATGCGGTACTGGAGCAGGTGCAGGCGGAATTGCTCGATTGGCATGGCCGCGGTATTTCGGTCATGGAAATGAGCCATCGCGGTGCCGACTACATGCAGATTATCGCCGAGGCCGAACAGGACCTCCGTGACCTCCTGCAGATTCCCGCCCATTACAAGGTGCTATTTTTGCAGGGTGGAGCGACCCTGCAGTTTGCCATGGTCCCCATCAATCTGTTGCGTGGTCATGGGCGGGCGAGTTATGTGCAGACCGGTATCTGGTCTGCAAAGGCCATGACCGAGGCCAGGCGTTTTGCGATCGTTGAAGTGGCGGCCAGCAATGCGGATCGCCAGGCGCGTGTGGTGCCTCGGCAATCGGAGTGGCAGGTCAGCGCCGATACGGCCTACGTGCACATTGCCGGAAATGAAACCATTGGCGGCTTGGAGTTTGATTTCACCCCTGAATTAGGGGGTATCCCGCTGGTCAGTGATGCCTCTTCCCATATTCTCTCGAAGCCGGTGGATGTCAGCCGTTTTGGCCTCATTTATGCCGGTGCCCAGAAGAATATCGGGCCGGCCGGTCTGACTCTGGTTATTGTTCGTGAAGACCTCATCGGTCATGCGCCGGCCGGTACTGCAACTATGTTGGACTATGCCGTGCATGCCAAAGAGGGCTCCATGCACAATACGCCTCCTACCTTTGCTATTTACGTGGCTGGTTTGGTGTTCAAGTGGTTGAAACAATTGGGTGGGATGGATGCTATGGCGGAGGTCAATGCGCGTAAGGCCGCATTGCTGTATGCGGCGATTGATGGCTCTGGCGGCTTCTATAACAACGCCATAGAGCACCGCAACCGCTCGCAGATGAACGTGCCCTTTACCCTGCACGATGCGGTATTGGACGCGGTATTCCTGAAAGAGGCGGATGAGCAGGGGCTCCTCCAACTCAAGGGGCACCGCCTGCTGGGTGGTATGCGCGCTTCTATCTACAACGCCATGCCAGAGGCCGGGGTGCGGGCGTTGGTCGACTTCATGCGGGATTTTGCCCGCCGTCAGGGTTAGGGAGGCAGCTTGTCCGCGACAGTACGAACGCTGCCTGAATTGCGCGCCGCTATTGATACCGTAGACGGAGAGATCCTCCATTTGCTGGCAGAGAGAGGCCGTCTGGCGGCCGAGGTAGGGACAGTCAAACGCGCCGCTGATGAGACAAATTTCTACCATCCTGATCGGGAGTCCGAAATTCTCCGTCGGCTGATGGCCGAGAATCCCGGACCTTTCTCTGCGGAGCAAATCGCCACTATCTTCCGCGAAATCATTTCTGCTGGTCTGGCCCTGGAAGAGCCGTTACAGGTGGCTTATCTCGGTCCGGCAGGCACCTTCACGCAAATGGCGGCGCAAAAGCATTTCGGGCGGGCTGCGGTGTTGCAACCCACCACTGGAATTGCCGAGATTTTTCGTTTGGTGGACAGTGGGCAGGCGCAGTTCGGCGTGGTACCGGTGGAAAACAGCACCGAAGGCTCTGTCAATCTCAGCCTTGATCTGCTACTGGATTATCCGCTGCATATTTGCGGTGAGGTGCAGTTACGCATCGTCCATAATCTGGTGGCTAAATGCTCAATGGATACGATCCAGCGGGTCTATGTGCACTACCAGACCCGTGCCCAGTGTCGCCAGTGGCTTGCCGCACATCTGCCGCAGGTGCAATTGGTAGACGTCCCCAGTAATGCCGTGGCCGCTGAACGCGCAGTGGCGGATGCAGAGGGTGGTGCTATTTCCACTACGGTGGCTGCGGAGGCTTACGGCCTCGATATTCTGGCCTCCGGTATTGAAGACAATCCCGAGAACACCACGCGCTTTTTGGTGATCGGTAAGATCAGTACCCGTTCCACGGGGAACGACAAGACCAGTCTGGTGGTGGCTGGGGTCAATCGGCCGGGGAGTCTGCATGCACTGCTGTCGCCATTGGCCGATGCGGGGATCAGCCTCACGCGCATTGAGTCGCGACCGGCACGTTCCGCTATTTGGGAATACGTCTTTTATCTCGATCTGCTCGGGCATCACCAGGATGCCGCCATCGCGCCGGTGCTGGATGCCCTCGCGCAGCAGGCGTCCTTCTATCGTTGTCTCGGTAGTTATCCCAGGGCGTTATTTTGATGCGCAATAAATATCTGGAATATGCGGCGGCAGGGGTGTCTGACTTGTGTCCTTATCAGCCGGGTAAGCCCTTGGCGGAACTGGAACGGGAACTGGGCATTCGTGATGCCATCAAACTGGCCTCCAATGAAAATCCGCTGGGACCGAGCCCCCTGGCGCTGGCGGCTATCCGCGATACGCTGCCCACCCTGGCCCTGTATCCCGAGGGATCGGCACCGGAATTGCGCGCACGGCTGGCGCGTCAGTTAGACTTGGACCCTCGGCAATTTATCTTTGGTAACGGTTCCGATCAGGTGGTGGAGTTTGCGGTACGCGCCTTTGCCGGGCCGGGTACCGAGGTGGTTGTTTCGCAGTATGCCTTTGCTGCGTATGCCATTACTGCGCAAGCAAGTGGAGCGACCGTGCGGGTTGCCCCGGCGCGGGATTACGGTCATGACCTAGAGGCCATGGCCGGTCTGCTCAACGCACAAACCCGGCTGGTTTTTATCGCCAACCCCAATAATCCCACGGGTACGTACCTTACAGCGGCGGCGCTGGAGACCTTCATCGACAGCGTGCCCTCGCATGCCCTGGTGGTGCTGGATGAGGCTTACCTGGAACTGATGGATAGCGCGGATTATCCTGACGGTAAGCCGTGGCTGCGGCGATTCAGTAACCTGATGATTACCAGGACCTTTTCCAAGGCCTATGGGTTGGCGGGCCTGCGTTGCGGGTACGGCATCGGCCATCCTGATTTGGTGGCGGTACTGGAGCGGGTTCGTCAGCCCTTCAATGTCAATACGTTAGCGCAGGTGGCAGCGCATGCTGCGCTTACGGACAATGCCCATCTGCGGGCTACCTTAGCCAACAATCGCCAGGGGATCGTGGCCCTCCGCGACGGATTACGCCATCTTGGATTGACAATCCTGCCGCCTGCAGGCAACTTTACCGCCTTTGCCGTACCAGGGGGTGGACAGCGTGTGTATGATACCTTGTTACGCCGAGGCGTCATCGTTCGACCGCTTACTCCTTACGGCATGCCGGATCATCTGCGGGTCAGTGTCGGTCTGCCGGTGGAAAATCAACGTTTTCTAAAAATGCTGGGCGAGGTCCTATAATTCCATGATCGTCATTGTTAAACCACAAGCTACCGCAGAGCAGATGGAGCACCTGCTGGAGCGTATCCGCCAGTTTGGCCTGCAGCCCATGGTCAGTACCGGTTCCGAGCGCACCGTGGTCGGCCTGTTAGGAGATGAGCGGTTGTTGCCTGAGGGCGCACTGGAATCCTTGCCTGCTGTGGAACAGGTGATGCCTATTCTGAAGCCCTACAAACTCGTGAGCCGCGAATTCAAATCCACCGATACGGTGATCGAGGTGCGTGGCATTCCCATCGGGGGCAAGCAGATTCAAGTGATCGCTGGCCCCTGTTCGGTCGAAACACCGGAGCAGATGCGCAGCTCTGCAGAGGCCGTCAAGGCGGCAGGCTGCCGTCTGATGCGCGGCGGCGCTTTCAAACCCCGCACCAGCCCCTACACCTTCCAAGGCGTGGGCGATGAAGGTCTGGATTATTTCCGGACCGCTGCCGATGCAGTCGGTCTGCCCATCGTCACCGAACTGATGGATGTCCGCAAGATTGATCTTTTCCTCGAAAAGGGGGTGGATATCATTCAGATCGGCACGCGCAACATGCAGAACTTCGATCTTCTCAAAGAAGTCGGGCGTCTGGATGTGCCGGTCATACTCAAACGCGGCTTGAGTGCTACCATCAAGGAATGGCTCATGGCGGCCGAATATATCGCTGCTCACGGCAATCACCGGATTATTTTCGCCGAGCGCGGTATTCGCACCTTTGAGACGGCCTATCGTAATGTCCTTGACGTCACCGCTATTCCGGTCCTCAAGCGGGAGACGCATCTGCCGGTTATCGTCGACCCCAGCCACGCTGGCGGCAAGGCCTGGCTGGTGCCGCAGTTGTCCAAGGCGGCCATTGCGGCTGGTGCGGATGGCTTGTTGGTGGAGTCGCATCCCTGTCCCGAAGAAGCCTGGTGCGATGCCGACCAGGCACTGAGTCCGGAGCAACTCATGACGCTGATGGGTGATCTGCGTAAAATCGCCGAGGCCATCGGCCGCGAACTCTAGCATGCCAGACTTTCCCTTCCAGCGAGTCACCATTGTCGGCCTTGGCCTCATGGGCGGGAGTATCGCCAAGGCCCTGCGCGCGGCAAATTTCGGCGGGAAAGTCTGCGGCGTGGTTGCGGATAAGGAAGAAGCAGGGCGGATTCGCAAGGCATCTGGTAAATGGCAGGTCAAGCTGAGTCATGCCCTTGCCTCAGCACTCAAGGACGCTGACCTGATCATTTTGGCCACGCCTCCGCAGGTGCTTATGGTGCAGTTGCCAGAGGTGGCGCGTCTGGTGTCTCCAACGGCGGTGGTTAGTGACGTCGCGAGCATCAAGGCGCCGATAGCGCAACTCGGTGCTCAGCTTTTAGGGGATCGTTTTGTGGCGGCGCATCCCTTGGTGGGTAGTGAAAAAACCGGCTTCGGCGCGGCTCGAAAGCGGCTCTATCAGGGCGCACGAGTGGTTTTGACCCCATCGCCAGGTCAGACAGGTGCGTCCTTGGAGGCTATGCGCACATTCTGGCAAATGCTCGGAGCCACCATCGTTCAAATGACGCCTGAAGCTCATGATCATGCTTTGGCTGCCACCAGCCATGTGCCGCATCTGCTGGCTTTTGCTTACATGGCAGGGTTGGAGGGTCAGGCGGATGCGCTGCAGCAATTAGCGGGTGGTGGCCTGCGCGACTTTTCTCGTATTGCCGCCTCGGATTCCCGGCTCTGGGCCGATATCCTCTGGGAGAATCGTGCCGCTGTCTGCCAACATTTGAGCATGGTGCAAGGGACTCTTGGTGCCGCTGAGCGGATGCTGGCAGGTAACGATGCCCAGGCGCTGAACGATCTGCTGGGGCGCGGCCAGATCTGCCGACAACAATTTCAATTTCCTCCGGTGCATTCCTGAATCATGTCCAGATATTTTGTACATCCAGGTGGTCAGCTCAAAGGCCGTTTTCCAGTCCCCGGCGACAAATCTATCTCTCATCGTGCCATTATTCTTGGTGCGCTTGCCGAAGGCGTGACCGAAATAGAGGGATTGCTGGAGGGGGCGGATGTGCTCGCCACCATCGCCGCATTTCGCGCGATGGGCGTCGGGATAGAAGGGCCGGATAACGGGCATTTGCGCATACAGGGTGTTGGCCTGCATGGGTTGCGTGCGCCCGCTGCCCCGTTGGATTGTGGAAACTCCGGTACGGCCATGCGTCTGCTGGCGGGCGTACTAGCCGGGCAGGCTTTTCCCAGTACTCTGATTGGCGACGCTAGTTTGCAGAGGCGGCCCATGGGCCGCGTGCTGAACCCGTTGCGTGCCATGGGTGCGGAAATCACTGCACGGGAAGGTAGGGCACCCCTGCACATTCACGGGGAGCCCCTGCACGGCATCAATTATGCCTTGCCAGTGGCTAGTGCCCAAGTCAAATCCGCTGTGCTGTTGGCGGGGCTTTATGCCGATGGGCAAACCTGCGTGACGGAGCCGGCGCCCACCCGTGATCACAGCGAGCGGATGCTGCAAGGCTTTGGCTACCAAGTTGAGCGTCAGGGTCCACGCGCTTGCCTGCGCAGTGGTGGCCAGTTGCGTGGACAATCGCTGCAGGTGCCTGGCGATATTTCTTCTGCGGCTTTCTTCCTGCTCGGTGCTAGCATTGCACCGGGCTCCGACCTCACTCTGGAAGGCGTGGGCATCAATCCAACGCGCACCGGCATCATCGAAATCCTCACTCGCATGGGCGCCCGGATTGATCTCACCGCCCTGCGCGAAGTAGGCGGCGAGCCGGTCGCCGACATCCGCGTCCGCTATGCGCCGCTGCAGGGTGTTGTCATCCCTCCCCGTCTGGTACCTTTGGCTATTGATGAATTCCCAGCGCTGTTCATCGCAGCGGCGTGTGCGAAGGGGCAGACCGTGGTTACCGGTGCCGAAGAGTTGCGTGTTAAAGAAAGTGACCGCATTGCGGTAATGGCCAGCGGTCTGCGTGCCATGGGAATCACCGTGGAAGAGCGCGCGGACGGGGCCGTTATCCACGGATCGCCACTGCTGGGTGGTCGTATAAATAGTCATGGGGATCACCGTATCGCGATGGCCTTCGCCATGGCGGCACTGGTGGCGCGGAGTGACATCGAAATCCTCGACTGTGCCAATGTGGCTACGTCCTTTCCGAATTTTCCCGTTCTGGCACATCAGTCCGGGCTGCTGTTGGCGGTGGTGGGCGCATGAAGGTCATCCCTGTCATCACGTTGGATGGTCCCGGTGGGGTTGGTAAGGGCACGCTGGGTCGTATTCTGGCTCGTGATCTGGGTTGGCATCTCTTGGATAGCGGTGCTATTTATCGGGCGCTGGCGCTGGCAGCACTGCGTGCCGGGTTGAATGCAGATAACGAGGTGGCTCTGTCCGAATTGGCGCGCAGTTTGCCCCTAAGCTTTCGGGGGGGCATAGACGAAACCCATGTTCTGCTCGCGGGATATTTGGTCGATGCGGAAATTCGCACCCCAGAAATCAGCGCGTTAACCTCGCAGATTGCCGCCATTCCTGCGGTGCGTGCGGCCTTATTGCAGCGTCAGCGGGATTTTCGCCAGGCGCCGGGGTTGGTGGCCGATGGTCGGGATATGGGGACTGTGGTTTTCCCGGACGCACCGCTCAAGGTATTTCTCACCGCCAGTGTCGAAGTACGCGGCAAACGGCGTCTGAATCAGTTGATGGAACAGGGTATTAGTGCTAGTCTCGCCACAGTTGTGGCGGAAATTGCGGAACGCGATGCCCGGGATCAGCAGCGCAGCGTGGCACCGCTCCGGCCTGCGTCCGATGCGCGCCTCCTGGATACCAGCGAACAAAGCGTTTCCGACACATACAGGGTCTTGCAAAGCTGGGTTCAATCCGCTTTGCAGGAAAATTGAAACCGCCATTTATGGCATCGAGCAGTGATTCAAGGGGCGCCCATGGCGTGCCCGGTAAATGAGGCCTACTGAAATTTATGACCACCCCTAACGCTGAAATGCTTGCTGAACCCAGTTTTGCCGAGATGTTTGAAGAAAGCCAGAGCACCCAGGGCCTCAAGCCCGGCGAGTTGCTTACCGGCATCGTGACCCGCGTCGATAACGACTTTGTCATCGTCGATGTGGGTCTCAAGTCTGAAGGACCGATCCCCGCCGAGCAGTTCCGCAATGCGGAAGGCGAAATAGAGGTGAAGGTCGGTGACTCTGTAGAGGTCTGTCTGGAGTTGGTGGAAGACGGCATGGGCGAGACTCGCCTCTCCCGTGAGAAAGCCCGCCGTGCCAAGACCTGGGTCGACCTGGAGAAGTCCTTCAACGACAACGCCGTGGTGCATGGCTTCCTTACCGGCAAAGTGAAGGGTGGTTTTACGGTCAGCATCGACGGTGTGCGCGCTTTCCTGCCTGGCTCCTTGGTCGATGTGCGTCCGGTACGGGATGTCGCCTACCTCGAAGGCAAAGACCTGGAGATGAAGATCATCAAGCTGGACCGCAAGCGCAACAACGTGGTGGTTTCCCGCCGCGCGGTGGTCGAGCAGGAACAGAGTGTGGAACGTGGTGCACTGCTGGAGAGTATTCAGGAAGGTGCCATCCTGGATGGCGTGGTCAAAAATCTCACCGATTATGGCGCATTTATTGACCTGGGCGGCATCGACGGTCTGCTGCATATCACCGATATGGGCTGGCGCCGAGTCAAGCATCCCAGCGAGGTGGTCACCGTGGGCGGCGAAGTGCGCGTCCTGGTCCTCAAATTCGACCGCGAGCGCGGTCGTATCTCTCTCGGTATGAAACAACTGGGTGAAGACCCCTGGCGTGATATAGCCCGCCGTTATCCGGAGGCCACCCGTATTTTCGGTAAGGTCACCAACGTTACGGATTACGGCGCGTTCGTCGAAATCGAAGAAGGCGTCGAGGGGCTGGTACATGTCTCCGAAATCGACTGGACCAACAAAAACATCAATCCAGCCAAGGCCCTGCATGTCGGCCAGGAAGTTGAAGTGATGATCCTCGATATCGACGAAGAGCGTCGCCGCATTTCGCTGGGCATCAAGCAGTGCCTGCCCAACCCGTGGGATGACTTCGCGCAGAACTTCCAGAAGGGCGATCGTGTCTCTGGCCAGATCAAGAGTATTACCGATTTCGGTGTGTTCGTCGGTCTGGATGGCGGTATCGACGGGCTGATCCACTTGTCCGATCTGGCCTGGGATCGTACCGGCGAAGAAGCCGTGCGGGACTTCAAAAAGGGAGATACTCTGGATGCGGTCGTCCTCAGTATCGATCCGGAGCGGGAGCGTATCAGTCTGGGCATCAAGCAGATGGAAACCGATCCCTTCATCCAGTTTGTGGTGGCCAATGAAAAGGGTGCCCTGGTCGAAGGTGAGGTCATCTCGGTGGATAGCCGTGGTGCCGAGATCCGTCTTAGTGAGGGCGTCGAAGGCTTCCTCCCCCAGCGCGAGTTGGCCCGTGGTCAGGCCTTGGCCGTCGGGGATAAAATCGAGGTCGCTATTGCCATGGTCGACCGCAAGAACCGCACCTTGACCCTCAGCACCAAGGCGCATGAAGCGGCTGTTTCTCAGGAAGATCAGGCGGCTGTGGTGCAGCAATATGCGCGTAGTGCAGCGACGGGCACCACCAGTCTGGGCGATCTGATTAAAGAACAGCTCAAGCGTAAGCAGGAAGAAGAAAGTTAAGAGTGACCCCTTTCCCCTCTCGGTCATGATGTTGATCGGGGGAGGGGAGGGTGAATGAGGTGGCGTCAGGTGAAGGCCTTTTTTGGAGCGTCTACCTGCCGCTTACTTTTTAATTTTATGATGACCTGTCAGTTCACCATTCTTTGTTAAGAAGCTAATAAACTATGACTAAATCAGAATTGATCAAAAACATCGGTGCACAATATCCGCATCTGAGTATGCGCGATATTGAAATGGCTACCCGCCAGATGCTCGATTATCTGAGCGATGCATTGGCTGAGGGGGAACGCATTGAAATTCGTGGTTTTGGAAGTTTTTCCATGCACGTGCGTCCTGCCAAGCAGGGGCGTAATCCGAAAACGGGAGAGCCGGTGCTGGTGCCCGAAAAACGGGTTCCGCATTTTAAACCGGGTAAGGAGCTCCGTGAGCAGGTTGATTACCCTGAAGTGGTTGCGGGTAGCAAGGTTTAATTGACGGCTCCTGGCGTGGATACAGTGGTTATCCTCGTTTTGCTCGCGGCGATCGCGCTGGGCATATGGATCGGTCGGATTACCGCTCACAGAAAATCTGCGCTGGGTGCCTCCGACACAATTCCCGAAATTTATATTCAAGGGCTCAACCATCTCCTCAGTGAGCGCAATGATGAGGCGGTAGAAGTTTTTCTTGATGCGTTACGGCAACATCCGGAGAGCGTTGACATTTTGCTCGCCCTAGGACGCCTCTTTCGGCGGCGAGGGGAGTTGGAACGTGCCTTGCGGGTACATCAGCATCTTCTTGAACAGCCAGCACTGGCGCCTGATCTGCGGCAAAGTGTGCTTTTCGAGATCGCGCAGGATTACCTCAAAGCAGGAATTCTCGATCGGGCGGAATCCATCCTTAAAGAATTATTGGATCGCCAACCCGATCATCTAGAGGGTCTTGCTACGCTTGCCGAGTTGTATGAACTGGGCAGTGAGTGGGCGCAGTCTATCGCGGTTCGTCAGCGGTTACATAAAACAGGTACGCGCGGTCAGCGTCCCGTGATTGCCATGCTCTATGGTGAATTGGCCGAGCAATCGCTGCTCGCAGGAGAGGCAGAGCAGGCAAAGGTTTTTTTGGAGTTGGCCCGGAAGGAGGATCCAGAAAATCCACGGGCCTTGGTGATTGGCGGACGCATCGCCTTCGATCGGCAGGACTGGGGTGGTGCGTTAAGCCTTTGGGAAAAACTCCTCGATTCTTCAGTGGAGTCTGTGGTTCTGCTTATTTTGGAACCCTTTCTGAGCGTTTTACGATATGCTGCGAACGACGCGGGTGCGCAAGAAACACGTGAACGCCTGTTAAAAATGTGTAATTCGCCATTGGCAGATCGGA
>JAKAVW010000067.1 GCA_021827445.1 Pseudomonadota bacterium | reverse complement strand
TGGAATCGGGCAGCCAGATATGCAGGGGGAACTGCGCCGACTTGGCGATGGCACCGATGAGAGTCAGGGCACCGGCAATGGTCAGCACCAGCACGTCCGGGTGCGTCGCCACGGCAACGAAGAGTTGGTGATCATTGAGGGTATGGTATTCCGCGAAGAGCATGAAGATGGCCAGCGCCAGCGCCGTATCACCGATCCGGGTCACGACGAAGGCCTTGCGCCCCGCCCAGGCGTTCTCCTGCTTGCGGTACCAATGGGCCACCAGCGCGTAGGAGCAGAGACCGACGGTTTCCCAGCCCAGATAGAGCAAAAGCAGGTTGTCGGCCATGGTCAGCACCAGCATTCCGCCGACAAAAAGATTCAGGTAAAAATAGTAGCGCCGCTCACCATAGTCTCCCGCCAAAAATTGCTGCGAAAATAGATGAATGAGAAAGCCGACGAAGGACGCGATGCTGATCATGATCAGGGTGACCTGATCCACCTGGAACGCGATATCCGCGTGGAACCGGCCTACGGCCATCCAGGTCCAGACGAGATCATGGAGATGGGGATCGCGACCGTGGGTGATCCAGAGGGCAAGCACCACCAACGCAGCCAAAAAGGGCATGGTCGCGGCCATGCGGCCCATGCTGCGCGGCGCAAACCGCTCTCCGAAAATGGCATTGAGGAGCGCCCCCAGCAGCGGGAAACCGGGTATTAACCAAAGCCATTCACTCATCGGCTTCTTCCCGCAGGTGGCGCAGAGCATCGACGGTATCACCGCCCAGCTCCTGTTTCACCCGCAAAAGCAGGGCCAGGGTCAGGGCCAGCGCGGCACCACTCAGGGCCATGATGAAGACCACCAGTACCTGTCCGGTGGACGAGTGCCAGCGCGCCCCGCCCACCAGCGCGATGACCATGGCGGCATTAAAGAGCAGCTCCATGCCGAGCAACAGAAAGATCAGATTCCGCCGCAGCAGGATCAGCGCGATGCCCGCGAGAAAGAGCAGCGCCGCGATGACCAGAGCCAGTTCAAGCGTCATGGTCTTCCCTCCGCTGGATGGCAAGGACCGCACCGATCACCGCAAAGAGCAGCAGGGCCACCGCTTCCGTCAGCCACAAATAGGGTCCGAAGAGGGCGCGACCGATGGTCGCCGGGCCAATCTCCCGAATCACCGCCAAGAACAGCGGACGACGGGTAAAGAGGATGATCAGGATTGCCGCCAGCAGCACCACCAGCATGCCCGGCCACCAGAAACCCGGCCGCCAGCGTGCCTCCGGCTCCGGCTGGACAGGGGTGCGCAGGAGCATGATGGCAAAGAGAAAGAGCACCAGAATGGCACCGACATAGAGCATCACTTCCAGCGCCGCGACGAAGGGCGCACCCAGCACCAGAAAAAGAATGCTGAGGGCGAGCAGGCTGATCCCCAGGTTGACCACGCCATGCATAGGGTCGCGCACCACCAGCAGGGCGGCGCCGGTCATCAGCACGATAAGGGCGAGCAGGAGCACCAGCAGCACGATCATGGCAGGTTGCTCCGACCATTCACCGGAGGTGATTCGTTGCTGCCCTGCCCCTTGTCCTTGTCGTGCAAAGCCACACCGGCGTGGCGGTAAAAATTGTAGTGGGGATGCTTACCAGTGCCGTCGATGAGCAGGGCCTCTTTCTCGTAGATGAAGTCCTGATGGTGCTCCGTGCTGAAGGCGAACTCGTCAAGGAGCTGGATGGCCAGGGTCGGACAGGCCTCTTCACAGAAGCCGCAGTAGATGCAGCGCGAGAAATTGATGCGGAAGCTGACCGGATACCGGCGCTCGTCCTCGCGCTCCCCGGCCTGCAGTTCGATACAGCGGGTGGGGCAGACTGCCGAGCAGAGCTGGCAGGCCACACAGCGCTCATCGCCATCGGGATCGCGGGTCAGCGCCGGACGACCGCGCCAGCGCGGTGGCAGCTTCAGCGCCTCTTCGGGGTAGCTGATCGTGGACGCGCCGCGACCGATCTGCCGCAAGGTGGTCCAGAGCCCCAGACCCAGTTGGACAAAACTGCGGTAGGCGCTCATCCCAGCCGCCACAGGGCCGCAGTAGAGGCGGTGCACAAGAGGTTGAACAGGGAGAGCGGCAGCAGCACCTTCCAGCCCAGAAGCATCAGTTGATCGTAGCGCGGGCGCGGCAGACTGGCGCGTAACCAGAAGAAGCCAAAAATCACCGCGAACGTCTTGATCAGCATCCAGATCCAGCCCGGCAGCCAGGGGCCATGCCAGCCTCCCAGATAGAGCGCGGCGGTCAGTACGGCGATCAGGGTGAGGCCGAGATACTCCCCCAGAAAAAAATAACCGAAGCGCATGCCACCATATTCGGTATTGAAGCCGGCGACCAGTTCACTCTCCGCCTCCGGCAGGTCGAAGGGCAGGCGATGGGTTTCCGCCACCCCGGCAATGAGGAAGATCACGAAGCCGACGGGTTGCAGAACGATATAGGGCACCCACTGGGCCTGGACGATGCCGTTCAGGGAGAGGCTGCCACTGAGCAGCACCACCGCCAGCAGGGCCAACCCCAGCGGCAGCTCATAGCTCACCAGTTGGGCGACGGCTCGCACGGCGCCCAGTAGCGCGAACTTACTGCCCGAGGCCCAGCCGCCGAGGAAGACCCCGTAGGCGTTGAGGGAGCTCATGGCCAGGATGAAAAGCAGGCCGATATCCCAGTTCCCCGCCCAGGAGAAACCGCGGTCGAGAGGCACCACCGCAAAGCTGGCGAGGGCACTGAAAGCCACCAGCACCGGCGCCGCACGATAGAGGACGGAATCCGCAAAGGCCGGGACAAAGTTCTCCTTGCTCATCAGTTTGAGGGCGTCGGCCAGCGCCTGCCCAATGCCGAAGGGACCGAGACGATTGGGACCGTGGCGATTTTGCAGGAGGCCGAGCACCCGCCTTTCGGCGAAGACCAGAAAACCCGCGATACCGAGGAGAACCACGGTCGTCAGCAACATGCCCAGGGCCATGAGGAAAAGCGTCATGAGGCAACCTCCCACTGGATCTGCACGGCTTCGCCGGGATACAGGCCCAGTTCGGCAAAACCCTCCTGATCCAGGGCGACAACGCCAGCAACCATGCCCACGATGGGGATGACCGGCAGACGCAGGCGGCCACAAGGGCCGCTGAGCGTGGCGAAAGGCGCGCTGATGTCCGCGCTGACCCGCAATCCCCGTGCCGGCGCCAGCGACTGCAACTCGGCGGCGGCATCGGCGAGGGTCTCGCCGCCGTACCAGTGAAAAAGATCCAGCTCCCAGTCCTCAGTGCCGACTGGTGCCGCGGCGGGCGCCGCGGCAATCTCGAAGCGCGCACGCAGGGCGTCATCCAGCAGTACCCCAGGGCTATCCGGATGGGGTGAAATCGGGCAGAGAAAATGCTGATAAAAGGCCAGCCGCTCCTGCCAGGGCTTCACGATATCGAGCAGTTCCGCCAGGCGGCCCAGCCAGTATTGGGGGGTGGGCGGGCCGAGAGGATGCATCTGCCCGCCCGCCGCAGCGGGGAAGCTGTTGACGTTTTCCTGGGGGTGCAGCACTGGCGCTTCGCGGCGATAAACCTGGGCAAAGGCTTGGATACGCCCTTCATAATTGATGAAGAAACCGTCCCGCTCGGGAAAGGCCGCCGTCGGTAAGACGGCTTCGGCGGCACGGACGGTATCCGTATCGACCATATCCAGCACGGTCGCCCCTTGCAGGCCGGGAACCAGCGATCGCCAGGTTCCGGCCCCCCAATCGCTGCCCAAGGGATCGGCGGCGAGACAGAGCAGATGGTCGATTTGGCGCTGGCGCAGGGCGTGTTGCAGGCGCGCCGTATGGCCATCGACGGCGAAATAGGCGGCACCGAAAAGGTTCGGGCTATTCTGGAACACCCCCGCGCGCGCATTCGCCGGGAGTCGTGCCAGGGTTTTCCGCAGGGCATGCACACCGGCTGGACCGAGGGTTTCCGCAGCCGCGAGAATCACCGGACGACGGCTGCCCTGCAAACAGACATCCTCCGCAAGGCCCGTGATCAAGTCCGGCAAGGCGCTGGGGCGGGTCGGACGATAGTCACCGGCTTCGGCCAGCGGCGTTGGTTGGCTCGCCAGCACCGTCAACTGCGCCCCATTACGCAGGGCCTGCCGCACCGCCAACTCGGCCATGGGGGCGACGCCACCCAGGTCGCCCATCACGATGAGGTGGTCCGCCGTTTCCACGTCGCTCAGGGTGGGCGCCTGCGGCAGGGCCATGCACTGCTGCGCCAGCGCTTCCATCCATGGGCTGGAAAGGGCGGCAAACGGTGCGTGCAGACAGTCGGCCAAAGCAAAAAGGGCCAGATTGCTCTGCACATCCTCGCGCGGCGAACCGAGAAAACCGCTGCGCCCCTCCTGCAAACGCATCGCCACCTGGCGCAGGACGACATCCTGACGACTGCGCGCGCCGTGCAGGCGCGCCTGCACCGGCCGCTCCGCCGCCGTCACATAGCGGAAGCCATAACGCCCGCGATCACAGAGGAAATGCGGATTGATCTCTGGATGGTGGCGCGCGCGCACCCGGCGCAGGGTACCCAGCCGGGCACCGGGCATGGTATTGCAGCCCACCGCGCAGTGGGGGCAGACCGAAGGCCCTTGCTGCAGGTCCCAGACCCGCGCGTAATCGTGACGGAAGACCTTGTCGGTGAAAACCCCGGTGGGACAGACCTCCACCAGATTGCCGCTGAAGGGACTTTCCAACGGGCCGTCTTCCAGGCGCCCGAAATAAACCCGGTCGCGGGAACCGAAGACGCCGAAATCATCGCCCTGCGCCGTGTCCTGATAGAAGCGCACACAGCGGTAACAGGTGATACAGCGGTTCATCTCCTGATACACCAGCGGCCCCAGATCCTGATCGTGATAAGTCCGCTTCGGCCCGCTGTAGCGGCGCACGGCATGGCCGGTCTGCACCGTCATATCCTGCAAGTGACACTGACCGCCCTCGTCGCAGACCGGGCAATCGAGTGGATGATTGAGCATCAACAACTCGATGATTTCCCGATGCTCGGTATGAACCTCCTTATCCACCGTTGCCAATTGCAAATTATCACTGGCGGGCAACAGGCAGGCCATGGTCACCCGCGGCGGATGTTTGTCGTCGTGAGGATAGATCTTCACCGCGCACTGACGACAAGCGCCGAGACTGCCGAGGGCAGGGTGATAACAAAAGTATGGGATTTGTCGCGCCATCCCGGCGGCGATGGCCGCCTCCAGCACGTTCTGTCCGGACGTGAAAGGTACCGTCTGGCCATCCAGATAAAAGACGCGCTTCATGCCGCCACCTCGCGATAGGGACAGCGCTTCTGGCGGACATGATCGAGGAAGTCCTCCGCGAAGGCATGTAGGCCGGAGAGTACCGGCATCAGCGCGCCCGGAGCCAGGGCACAGAAACTGTTGGGGGCAATCTGGGCGCCCAACGCATGCAGCGCGGCGACCTCTTCGGTACCGCCCTCGCCCGCCTCGATACGCTCCAGCAGCCAGCGCACATAGGGCAAGCCCTCGCGGCAAGGGGTACAAAATCCGCAGGATTCACGGGCAAAAAACCTGGTGGTGGCGATGAGAAAGTCGACCGGACACTGCCGGTCATCCATCAAAATAAAACCGCCGGTACCGAGGCGGGAACCCACCTTGGCGACCGCATCGAAGTGCATGGGCGTATCGAGATGCTCCGGCAGGAGGAAAGGCGTCGAAGAACCCCCGGGGAGAACCGCGCGCAGGGTCCGCCCGGCGCGCATCCCGCCGGCATGTTCGTAGAGAATCTCCCGCGCCGTCGTCCCCATGGGCAGTTCGAAGACTCCGGGCCGCTGCGCCGGGCCACAGACGCTGTAGAGCTTGCTGCCGACCCCCCCATGGACCCCAAGACCGCGAAACCAGTCAGCGCCATGAGCGAGGATACCGGGCAGATGGGCGATGCTTTCCGCATTGTTGACCGTGGTCGGCTGCTGCCAGAGGCCCTGCTGGCTGATATGCGGCGGCTTTTTGCGCGGATTGGGCCGTTTACCCTCGATGGCGTTGAGAATGGCAGAATCTTCACCACAGATGTAGCGGCCCAGGGAGAGGTGGATATCCAGACGCAGATCGCCATCGGGCAACCGCAGCAGACCCGCCCCGCGCGCCCGCTGCAAAGCCCGCTCCAGCACCCGCGCGCCCGCCGCATACTCGCCGCGCACGAAGAGGATGGCATGGCGCACCCCCAGCGCGTGGGCGGCAATGAGCATCCCCTCGATCAGGTGATGCGGCGCCCCGAAAAGCAGCGCACGATCCTTGATACTGCCCGGCTCCGTTTCATCCAGATTGCAAACCAGGTAGCGGGGCGCCGGGGCATCGGCACCCCGTAGCCGCCACTTCAGCCCGGTGGGAAACCCCGCGCCGCCACAGCCGCGCAGTCCGGACTGCTCCACCTCGGCAATAATATCCGCAGGGTCCATCGTGATAGCCCGACGTAACCCGGTGTAACCCCCGGCCTGCTCATAAACGCGCAGGTCCGCCGGATCGGGATCGTGGAAATGGCGGCTCAGAATGGCTTCCATGGGTCCGCCTCCCATTGCTCCAAACACCGCGCGAGGGAGGTTGCGTCCACCGGCCCTGTAGCCTCACCATCCATCAGCAGCGCAGGCGCGCGATCACACAGGCCGATACAGACATGAGGGACCACCGTCAGCGCGCCACTCAGACTGACCTCCCCCAGCGCCACCCCGGAATGCGCCTGCGCCTGGGCCAGCAGGTCCTGTGCCCCCGCCAGATGACAGGCGATGCTGTCGCAAATACGCAGCACATGGCGCCCCGCCGGGGCGCGCAGCACCAGACTGTAGAAAGTGCAGAGCTCTTCCACCCGCACCGGACTCAATCCGGTGAGCCGCGCCGCCGCATGCAGCGCCACATCGTCGATATATCCCCGTGCGTCCTGCAAGGCGTACAGAACCGCGCTGATCGCCGCTGCCGGCACTGGCGACTCCGCCACCAGCGCCTGCAAGCGAGCGATCAGCGCGGCATCCTGCAGATCAGCGATCGAGGTCGGCAAGGACATAATCGATGGAACCTATGGTGGCGATGAAGTCGGGCAGGGCGGTACCGCGCCCCAGTTCGGTAATCAACTGCACATGTGGGAAAGACGGTGTACGCACCCGCAGACGATAGGGACGCGCCCCCCCATCGGCCACCACGTAATAAGCCAACATGCCCCGCGCCGACTCGGTGATGCTGAGCACTTGCCCCGCTGGCGGGCCGATTTCCCCGGCCACCTGCTCAAAATGATGGATGAGGGTTTCAATATCGCGCAGGGTATGATCCTTGGGCGGAAAGGCATAGCGGGCATCGGCGGCCAGCGTCGGCCCCTCCGGCATCTTCTCCGCCAACTGGCGCAGCATGCCGATGCTCTCGCGGATCTCCTCGATGTGCAACTGCGTCCGTGCCAGGGCATCCCCATCCGTAGAGGTCGGCACCGCAAAGTCAAGGTCGCCATAAAGCCCGTAGGGAGCGGCCTTGCGCATATCCCAGGCCTTGCCCGTGCTGCGCAGCAGGATGCCGGACACCGCCCATTTCTCCGCCTGCGCCGCACTTAACACCCCGATATCGCGGGTGCGCGCCTGAAAAATGGGATTCCCTACCGTCAGATGCTCGCTGTCACGCAGCCCCCTTTCCACAGCCCTGAGTATGGTCAGCAGATCCTCCCGCCAGCCCTCGGGCAAATCCATCGCCACCCCCCCGATCCGAAAAAACTGCGGGTGCAGTCGCCCGCCGGTGTATTTCTCGATCAGATCCATCAATAAGGCACGATCACGGAAGGCGTAAAACGCCGGTCCCATCGTCCCCAGGTCATTACCGTAGCTCCCCAGCCAGACCAGATGGGAAGAAATCCGGCAGATTTCCGCCAACAGGGTACGAATCCCCTCCGCCCGCGGCGGCACCGTCAGATCCGCCAGCATTTCGATGGCACGCACATAAGGAAATTCCCCCAGCACGCCGCCCAGGTAGTCCACCCGGTCGGTATAGGGGATGAAGTTGTGGAAAGTGTGCCCCTCGGCGATCTTCTCCACGCCGCGATGGTGATAGCCGATATCCGGGTCCACCGTCGCGATCTCCTCGCCAGAGAGCTTCAGCACAAAACGCAGAATGCCGTGGGTACCCGGATGATGCGGCCCGACATTGAGCACCGTCAGACCCGGGGCCGGTGTCGGCACCGCGTCACTGTAAGCTTTAAGGGCTTCCTGCAGCTCAGGTTTGCTGAGGCGGTAGGCCGGGCGCTCGGTGGCGCGGATAGGCTCCGCCTTACGCAAGGGATGTCCCTCCCAGAGGGGTGGGAGCAGAATCCGCCGCAAGTCCGGGTGGCCGCTAAAAGTCAGCCCAAAGAGGTCATAGACCTCGCGCTCATACCAGTTGGCGTTAGCGAAGACCCCGGTCACCGTCGGTACCGGCGCATCCGCATCGACATGGGGCACGCGCAGACGCAGTGCCCCGCAGTCATTCAGACCATGCAGATGGTAGATCAGGGTAAAAGCACGCTCCGACACCGCTTGACCGCCGCGCTCGTCCACTGCCGTCAGATCCAGCAGCATGGAAAATCGCGGCGCCATGTCATCATGCAAAAAATGCAGGGCATCCACCAAGTGATGCTCCGCCACCTGAAAATCCGGCCAACCATCGCGACCATCCGTCAAGGGTGTCGCCTGAAAGCGCTTTTGCAGGACCTCCGCCAGCAGCATCAGCCCATCCTCCGGCTCAGAATCCGTGGCGAATGACGGCGAATTTTCTGCTGCAAGAGCAGCAATCCGTCCATCAAGGCTTCGGGGCGCGGCGGGCAGCCCGGCACATACACATCCACCGGCAAAATCCGGTCGATGCCCTGCACCACGCTGTAGACGTCATACATGCCGCCGGAATTGGCGCAGGAACCCATGGAAATCACCCACTTGGGTTCCAGCATCTGCTCGTAGATCTCTAAGATCATCGGCGCCATCTTGACGAAGATGGTGCCGGAAGCGATCAGTACATCCGATTGTCGCGGCGAGCCGCGCAATACCTCCGCCCCAAAGCGGGCGAGGTCGTGCCGGGGCGTCACCGCCGCCACCATCTCGATAAAGCAGCAGGAGGTGCCGAAGTTGAGCGGCCACAACGATCCCGCCCGACTCCAGGCCAGCAATTCCTCAAATTTACCCGCCAGCAGCGACAACGGCCCGGGTGCTAACGCCACTGCAAGCCCCCCATCCGCCATTCGTAAAAGAGTCCGAGTCCGAGAACCGTCATAAAGCCGACCCCCCCCAGAATCGGCGCCCAGCCCAACCCGTGAAAAGCCACCGCCCAGGCAAAAAGAAAAGCCGCTTCCAGTTCAAAGACCAGAAACGAGACCGCCAGCAGATAGAAGGCCACTGGCATGGCTGGATGCGTGGTGACATTGGCGCCGAGCCCGCTCTCAAAAGGGATATTCTTGTTGCGATTGGGATGCTGCCCACCGAGCCAATCCGACACCCAGAGAATGGCCATGAGGACCACTACAATGGCAACGGCGAAAATGCCGACGGTCAGCGCTTGCGACGGCATCATCAGCCCCCCTCCCATCGGGGTGTGACCGTCCAAAAATCCAAAAGCACCTCCTCTCCGCGCGACATGATCTCAAGGCCCACCATCCGGCATACAAGCGCGCCGCAATGAGCTACGCTTTGAGTATAGACCAAGAAATTCGGCGACCCTGTCGAGGAGTACACCGTCATGGAAATTTGGGAAGACCCCGCCGTCCAGTCGGCTATACTGGACTATCTGGAGAGCAGCCAACTACTCGCGAGCTTCACCACCATGGGCGGCGTCGCCCTGCGCGAAGGCGCGCAATGTCACTGCGGCATGCCGGAACGCGTGGGTAGCGATGTGTTGCTGTTATGTCAGTTTGATTTTGAAGAACGGGTACCCTTCGGAGGCGCGGGCGACCAGCGTCTGCGACAACAGGGGCAGGTTCATTTGCGCCTGGATGCGGTCGGGAAGGTGACTGATGCATGGCTGTGCCGACCCAACGCGTGTTGACTGCACGATTGGGCAATGACCGAAGCAACCTGCGCGAGTGCTTACCGGGTACCCGGCGGCGTCACGCAAAGGGGTACGACTGCTAATCGCGCCCTCCCCGCGCAACGCCTCGGAAGTACCGGGAAAAAGCACTCAGAGGATCAGGATTTCGCCCGCGGCTTCAACGGGCAGGTTTTGATGCCCAGCACGGAATAAAGCCCGCAAAAACCGGTCAGCCCGGTAACGAGCGGCACCAAGCCCACTGCTGCCCACCACTTATATGCGCCCGGCAGAAAAGCGGCGAGCACAATGATGATGGCCAAACCCACAATCACCCGGATAACACGATCAACAGTTCCTTCATTAACTGGCATTTTCAACGCTCCTGCGGATGCTTATCCGCTCCTGTGGTAGAGTAGTCAGTATAGGCGATCCTGAATAACTGCGGCGCAGCTACTCAGAAATGATCAATATGCACCAGCTTTTCGATAAATTCCCGGTTACGAGGCCAAGCATTATCCGTGCCTTTACCGATCGCAACCATATAGCCAATCGCAAAATCTGCCGGTAGGTGGATAATCTGCGCCACTGCATCAAAATCGAAGCCATCCATGGGGCAAGAGTCATAACCGAGATCCTGGGCCACCAGCATCAGGGCCATACCAAAAATGCCCAAGGTGCGCATGGCCTCATCCCGCGCCACCTCCTGCTTACCGCGATAATATGCGTCCAGCTTCGGCAACAGGAAATCCTGCACCGGCTGTGGCGATGTCGCCCAGTAGCGCTGCGGCTCTTCCTGCCAGGCATTGAGGTCGGCACAAAGCACATAGAGCGCAGAAGCATCAGTCACCTGTGCCTGTCCCCAGGCGACCTCACGAATAGCCGCCCGCTCCGCCGAATCCTGTACATCCACAATCCGCCAATGTTGAATATTATACGCACTGGGTGCCAATGCCGAGGTCTCCAGCAGCACCCGTCGTGTTTCTTCGGACATTTTGTGGCGCGGATCAAAGGACTTTGCAGCGCGTCGATTTTTTATTGCAGCAACCACTTCCATACATGCCTCCATGACCCTTCGAAATAGGGCACCATATAAGACCGACTGGTTGGTATTGTCAAGGAAAGAGTGGCACCCCGTCCCAGTGACTAGCCCTCCCGCACTGGGCATCGGGGCAGAGCGCCGGGCATCACGTCTAAGACAGGACCCAAGACAGGGGATAACGACAAAAAACAACCCCGTCTCTGGGTATAGAGGCGGGGTTGTTGGGTATAGGTGTCTGGCGGTGACCGACTTTCGCGGAGGGAGACCCTCAACTATCATAGGCG
>JAKAVW010000066.1 GCA_021827445.1 Pseudomonadota bacterium | reverse complement strand
CCGCCGCGATGCAGTTCGCGCTGGCAGGCTTCGATCACCGTCGCATCATCCCAGATCTGCACAAAGGTGCGTACCGGCTGGCGGCGCTGGGGTGGCGTGGCGATGATGGATAAGTCACGCAGGCCAGCCAGCGAGAGATTCAGGGTGCGCGGGATAGGGGTGGCGGTCAGGGTGAGGATATCCACCTCGGCGCGCAGGGCCTTGATGCGCTCCTTCTGGCGTACCCCGAAGCGATGCTCCTCATCCAGAATCAGCAGGCCCAGGTCGTGGAAGGCGACATCCTTTTGCAGCAGGCGATGGGTGCCGATGAGGATATCCACCCCTCCGGCGGCCACGGCGGCGAGCACCTGCTTGTGCGTCTTGGCACTCTGAAAACGGGAGAGCACTTCCACGCGCAGCGGCAATCCGGCGCAGCGATTCTGGAAGTTTTCGTAATGCTGCTGGGCGAGGAGGGTGGTCGGCACTAAAACCGCCACTTGTGCCCCGCTGTGCGCCGCCAGAAAGGCCGCCCGCAGCGCCACCTCGGTTTTGCCAAAACCCACATCGCCGCAGACCAGGCGATCCATGGGGTGGGGACTGGTCATGTCGGCAATGACCGCGTCGATGGTCTGCTGCTGATCCGGGGTTTCCTCAAAGGGGAAGCGGGACACGAATTCCCAGTAGGCGTCATCGGGTGCGGGAAAAGCCCGACCGGTGCGCGCCGCGCGGCGCGCATAGATATCCAGCAGTTCGCTGGCGGCATCGATGGCCTTTTGCCGCGCCTTGGCCTTGGCCTTTTCCCAGTGATTGCTACCCAGGCGGGAGAGCACCGGTTCCGTCGCACCGTTACCCACATAGCGCGCAATACGATCCAGATGATCCGCCGGGACGTAGACGAGATCGCCGTTGGCGTACTCCAGGACCACGTATTCATTGATGTCGCCCTGCGCGGCAAAGGGCGTGGCCATGCCCTGAAAACGGCCGATGCCGTATTCCTCATGGGTAACGGCGTCACCCGGCTGTAAATCGCCGAGATCGCGGATCAAACCTTCCATATTGCGCTGTCGAGCAGTGGCGCTGCGCCGTTGGGCGAAGACGCGGTCGCCAAAAATCTGCGCTTCGGAGATCAGCGCCAGTTGTACCAGGCCATTTCCCTTGATGAGCAGGCCGCGCTCCAGGGGCGCTACGGTGATGGCGATCCGTTCCGTACCAGCCAGAAACTCCGGCCAGTCATGGACGCGGACAGGAAGCAGACCCGCTTTGCCGAGGCGTTCTGAGAGGGCCTCCTGGCGGCCAGGCGATTCGGCGGCGAGGATGACCCGACCTGCTGCCGGCAGGTGGCGCAGAAAAGTGTCGAGCGCGGCCAGCGGCGCTTCTGGACGGCCATGGAGATCGGGGAGGGGGGCGGTCGGCAGACGTTCTGCGTCGCCTTCCTGTTGTCCATGCACCAGCGCTTGGCTATGCAAAGCGTCTTCCCATTCAGTGGGGGTCAGAAGCAATTCGTCCGGGGGCAGTATGGGATACGCGGTATCGTGGGCCCGCTCTTCATGCCGCTCCTGCCAGTCCTGGCGGATATGCCGGGCGGAGGCCTCCAGGCCGGGGGGCAAAAAGATGATACCGTCTTTGGGAAAGTGCATCAGCAGATGACTGCTCTCGGGAAAGAAGAGCGGGAGATAATGCTCGGCGCCTTGGGGTACTTGTCCTCGACTGGCCGCCCGGTATATCTCGGCACGTTGTGGATCACCGCTGAAGCGGGCGCGGAACTGGCTGCGAAATTCCTGCAACGCGGCAGTGTCCACCGGAATCTCCTGCGCCGGGAGCAGAGAGACCCGCCCGACCTTTTGCTGGGTACGCTGGGTTTCCGGATCGAAGGCACGGATGCTTTCCACTACTTTATCGAAGAGTTCAATGCGGTAGGGCAGGGGGCTACCACTGGGAAAGAGATCAATGATCCCGCCGCGCCAGGCCAATTCGCCGGCCTCCGAAACCTCACTGACATTGCGATAGCCGGCATCGATCAGACGTTGACGGAAACCCTCTGGATTGAGGTGGTCGCCCACGGCGAGGACAAAAGCGTGCTGGTCGAGGAAGCTGCGTGGCGGTAGGCGCTGCAGGACGGCGGACAGTGGGGCGAGGCACACGCCACGCCATTCCGGCAGCGCCGCCAGGGTGGTCAGACGGGTGGCCGTGGCATCCGCCGGAGGCGCCAGGCGATCATAGGGAAGGATTTCGCGGTCCGGGAAAATCAGCGGCGCTGGTAAGTCTGGTGCGAAAAAATGCCATTCGCGCCGCCATTCTTCCACGTCGCGGGTGTTCGGCAGCAGAATCAGTAGCGGGCGCTGCCACTGCCGCGCCATCTGCGCCGCCAGCCAGCTATCCGCAGCACCGTAAATTTGACTAAACGCGCGTGCCGCCCCGGCGCGCGGCGGGGTGCCGAGAGAAAGACTTCGATCCAAGAATGTCTGATCTTATGTGGGGACTCTGAAGGGTCCTAGTGTAAAGGGGTGCTGTGGAAACTGCAAAACGGGGTACCGAGCGACAATCTATTTCTCGCCCTGTGCCCCCTGTCGGTTGCCACCAAAGCATAAGGTCCCTCTCCCGGCCCAGAATCCGAGGGCGCGCACCAGTCGCAATGAACGTTAATCTGAGATAACCTTGAGACGAAGTGGGCAGGGCATCGTTTAACGTGATGGGCGACCGCCGTAGGATCGGCAAAATGGGGGCTCAGATCACAACTGAGCAGTGGCCAAGTGGATGCACAGACAGGTAACTACCTGTCAAGGTCATAGATCACATAACAAAAGGAAAAAGTAAAGGATGGGCCGATTGCTTTCGGTGATCAACCGCTATGTGCCGCTACTTTTCTTAATGGTTTTGGTTTTAGCGATCGCCAAAGCGTTCCATTATTACTGGCCGTTTATTCAGTCACGCCTAGTCGCCTTTGTCGCGCATCTGAACCTGCTGGTGCGTTATGGCGTCTGGGTTGTCGTGTTGTTGTTATTCATGGGTCTTGGGGTGTTGGCGGTGTTGAGTCTGATGTCTCATGCCGGACGATTACCGCAATCCATATCGCGGAGGAGATGGATCATGGATATTCTAGATCGCCTGACCAATCGTGTGGCACTGGAAGGGCGCCTCAGCACCAACGCGGATGCGACCTTTATTGATGCGGATGCCCTCTCCCGTGCACTCAAATCAAAATTGATCGGCCAGGATGCTATTTGTGACGATCTGGCTGCGCAGATTCGCCGTCGTTTGGCGCTCCAGCAGCGTGGAAAGCCTGTCGGGATATTTCTGTTCGCGGGGAATCCGGGAACGGGTAAAACGTACATGGGCAAGCGCCTGGCAACGGAGCTGGAGCGGAAACTTCTTCATATTGATATGACACAATTTTCCAGGGGGATGGCGGGGACGGCCTTGTTCGGGTCTCCCAGGGGATACGTGGGATCAGACAATTACGGCAAGCTCACCAGTGGCCTGCGTGACAGCCCGGATGCTGTCGTGTTGTTAGACGAAATTGAGAAGGCCGATCCGGAAATCCATAAAAAATTTCTCACGGCGTGGAACGACGGGTTTATCACAGAGGCTTCTGATGGCAAACAGATATCTACCGCAAGAGCCATTTTTGTGTTGACCACCAATGCCGCTATTGATGTCTTGGAGGATATTCGCCAGCAGTATTCCCAAGCGCCTGACGAGATGCGCAGAGCCTCCACGAATGCCTTGAAGGAATCAGGATTTGCGCCGGAGGTGCTCAGTCGGATTGACCGGATTTTTGTTTTCTCCCGGTTGACGGGTTTGGATGTAGCCCGTGTTACCGCGTTGGAAATAGAGCGGATGATCGAAGGTTATGGACTGCGGGTAGCAGATCAGGGAATCGATCCGGAAATTCTGTATCGGTTAATGGAGCGTCAGGAGAAACTGGCCGACACGGCTTCTTCCCGTGATCTCATGCGTGCTATCGAAGAATCCATTGCCGACTCTTTGATAGCGGCTAAACAACAGGGGGCTAGATGTGTGGCATTGGTAGAAGGCCAAGGCATTGTTTTCGCTAGGCCGGTAGCCTGTCCAGAGTGAAATAACCATGATAGACGGACCCCGCCCGCAAAAATCGCTGAAAAGCAGTTTCGGTCATCTGTGGCGACAGTCTCCGCTATGGCGATGGACGCTCATAGGTGCCGGACTGTTTGCATCGGTGACTTTTATTTATCCTCCGTGGCAGAGGGGGGCAGCGACTCCGCCCGCAAGGACCCCGATGACCAGCCAGAATGCCCGGCATGTTGCCGCGGCGCAGCCTCAATTATCTGCAGTGCTGTCGCCGCCGCAACCCATCGTCTCCAACAAGTTACCAGAACCCGTTGTGCACACCGCCGCGCCAGCACAGGTCAGGATCGAACCGCAGCCTGTTCTGAAGCCGCTTCGTCCGCAGGCACAGACATCAGTACCACCCCCGCCGTTGGTGTCGCGCCAGGGAATGATAAGCAGCCAACTCTTTGAGGCTGATCAGAATTGTAATGACAATGGACCAATGCGGGTGCGTTTGAATGTGCCACCTCCAGTATCCGGGAGAGTCGTTGGTTTTCTTCCGTCAGCTATCGCCAGAAATCTTATTACGCGCTCTGAGCAGTTGGCTAATGGAAAAATCGATCCCGAATATACGGATAATCTTAGGGCGGTAGTACACCCATCTGGTGCGCCTTACGGGGTACGCACCACCGCTATTGTTCCGCCGCAGATGAATGTTTACGTTGGTGAGCAGGTATCATTTGTTGGTGGACATGCATCTTCACAATCTGCCTGTCGCTACATTCCAAATCTGATTTCAAAAGAAGACAAATAAGGAGGTTCACATGGAGCGCGTCTGGGTGGTGATCCCGGCGGGAGGGCGGGGACAGCGGTTTGGAGCGGCGCAGGCCAAGCAGTACGTTCTGCTGCGCGGTCGTCCCGTCATTGCCCACACCCTGGCGGCCTTCCTTCGGGAGCCGCGCGTTGCTGGCATTCAGTTGGTTCTGCCGGGCGAGGATATTGCGACAGGAGCCTGGCGGGAGTTACTGGGACCCATGCAGGAGACGTTCCTGCCTCCTGTCGTCGGCGGTGCTCTGCGTGCGGATTCAGTACGCCTCGGTCTGGAGGCCCTGCTGCGGCAGGGGGCAGTGGTGTCCGACTGGGTGCTGGTACATGATGCCGCTCGGCCCTGTCTGCGTCGCGAAGATCTGTTACTTTTGCTCGACAGTCTGGCGCATTCGCCCCAGGGTGCTCTTCTCGCCGTACCGGTTGCCGATACGCTGAAGCGCGCTGAGAATGACCATTCCTTGGGCACCGTAGATCGTGAGGGGTTGTGGCGTGCTCTCACACCACAGGCATTTCCCATCGGTGCCTTGCTGGCTGCTCTGGAAGCGGCGCGCGGACAGAATCTGCAGATCACCGATGAGGCCTCGGCGATGGAGTGGCAAGGCTGGCGCCCCCGTTTGATTCACGGGCATGGTGACAATATCAAGGTCACCATGCAGGATGATCTTGTGTTGGCAGCCGCCATTCTTGCGACTCGTGATGAAGAATAACCCTATGCAACTGCGCATTGGTCATGGTTTTGACGTACATGCGTTGGTGACGGCTAGACCCCTTGTTCTCGGTGGTGTGACGGTCCCCTACGAATTTGGCCTCGCTGGCCACTCCGATGCCGATGTGCTCCTTCACGCCATTTGCGATGCGCTGCTGGGGGCGGCCGCCCTGGGCGATATCGGCCGCCATTTTCCCGACGCCGATGTCCGTTTCGCGGGTGCAGATTCCCGGCTCCTGCTTCGGCGTTGTCACCTGTTGATTCAGGAAAAAGGTTTTTCGGTAGGTAACGTGGACGCGACCGTCGTCTGTCAGCGTCCCAAATTGGCAGATCATATCCCGCAGATGCGCGCCCATATTGCTGCTGACCTCGCCGTGGAGCTCGATGCGGTCAACATCAAAGCAACCACTACTGAGCAATTGGGCTATACCGGTCGGGGTGAAGGCATTGCCGCCCACGCCGTCGTTCTGATTCAGCATGTCTGAAAGTCCGCCGCGCATCTATCCCGCAGAGGTCGGTCTGCTCGGCGCCGAATTGCGACAGACTCCGGAAGACTTTCAGGTCACGGAACTGCTGCCCTTTACCGCATCCGGTTTGGGCGCCCACCACTGGCTGGTGGTGGAGAAGCGCGGCCTCAATACCCAGGATGTGGCCAACCGCCTGGCGCGCTGCGCGGGGGTGGCGGTCCGCGATGTGGGCTTTGCCGGTCTCAAGGATCGCCATGCCGTTACCCGGCAGAGTTTTACGGTGCCAGCCACGCCGGGGCCTGATCCGGACTGGGCCAGTCTGGAAGACGACAGCCTGCACTTTCAGCAGATCAGCCGCCATGACCGTAAATTGCGTCGGGGCGTGTTACGTGGCAATCACTTCCAGCTCATTTTGCGCGCCACCACGGGAGAGCGCAGTCTCTGGGACGCCCGTTTGCAACATCTCATGCAAAGTGGGTTCCCCAACTATTTTGGCGCCCAGCGCTTCGGGCATCGTAATTTGCAGGAGGCCGCACGACTGCTATCCGGACAGCCGATGCGTATAGATCGCCATCGGCGCGGCCTGCTCTGGTCCGCTGCCCGCTCTGCTCTGTTCAACCAGGTCCTCGCTGAGCGGGTGCGGCAAGCCAACTGGACGGAGATTCTGCCGGGTGAAGTCGTGCAACTGGCGGGCTCGCACAGCATTTTTCTGGCGGAAGACGATGATCTGACGGATTTGCAGTTGCGCGCCGCTGACTGGGACCTGCATCCTACCGGCCCTCTGCCGGGCCGTGGTGGGCTGGCGCCGGTCGCTGCCGCCGCGGCGCTAGAGACATCGGCCCTGAGTGCCGGACTCATCATCGCTGGTGCAGCAGACGATGGCCTGCACTGGGCACAACGCCTTGCGGAACAGGGACTGGATGCCGCCCGGCGTCCCTTGCGCGCGCGCCCCGAGAACCTGACCAGCCACTGGCAGGATGCACAGATCCTTGTCCTGAGTTTTTTCCTCCCCGCCGGAGTCTTCGCCACGAGCTGTGTGGAGGGCCTTTTCGGGCAGGAGATGGCCGATGCACAGAGGCTTGACCTTTATGTTGACTAGATGCTTTACAATGGACACTATACTCAAGGGTATACGTATGCTCAAAAGCACTATATAAGGAGGGAGATATAGTATGGAAACCCCAGTGACCATTGGTCGTTTGGCGCGTGAAGCAGGGCTTGCCGCCGAGACTTTGCGCTACTACGAGCGAATTGGACTCATTCAGCCGGTGCAGCGGACCCAGTCCAACTATCGTCTGTATGACGGCGAAGCGGAAGCTCGTCTGCGTTTTATCCGGCGTGCCCAGAATCTCGGTTTTTCTCTGGCAGAGGTGAAGGAGTTGCTGGACATCAGCAGCAGTGCCGAGAATGATATGGGTGAGGTCAAAGCACTCACCGAGCAAAAACTTGCCGAGATTGATTGCAAAATCGCTGATTTGCAACGGATGCGCACAGCCCTTGCGCAGCAGACTGAGCGCTGTCCCGGTCACGGCTCCGTTGCAAATTGCCCGATTCTGGCCTCTCTGGCCGACGCAGGGGATGCTATGCCTATTCGGGAGCGCTGGGAGCGGCGGGGATAGCCAGTCCCCCTGCAACGTGGATTTTTTTGATGCGTCCGATGCCATGCCGGCGTCCTTGAAAAAGGACTCCAAGTAGTTATTTGATAAATCATAGGATTAAACTATGGCCGGGTTGGTTGTTCCTGACGAGTCCAGCCCAGCAGAACACGCAATGCACCGCTGCCCCCTTCTTCAGGGCGGGCCTGAGCAAAGGCCAGCACTTCCTGGTGACGCATCAGCCAGCCACCCACCAGTCTTTTCAGGACGGGAATACGACCAGGGGATCCCAGTCCTTTGCCATGGATGACGCAGACGCACGTCCAGCGCCATTGTCGCGCTTCCCGCAAAAATACCGACAGTTCAGTGCGCGCCTCTTCTACGGTACAGCCATGCAGATCGAGCCGCTCCTGAATCCGGAACCGCCCCTGGCGCAAGTCCCGTAGCAGAGCCGGAGACAGCCCGGACCGCAAATAAAGCCACTCGTCTCCGGATTCCAATACTTCATCGCCGTTCAGGCTGTGGCCCAGCGCTTCGAGAACGGCCAGCTCATCCTGGTGCCGTTGTAGCGGTAAGGGCGGTGGTGGTGCAGGACGTGGGGGCGGCGGCGGGGCTGGCAGGGGCCGGACATCGGCCACCGCCCGCAGGAAGCAATCTGCTTCTGCTGTATCGGTCACTGGCTCTTGCTTCTCCGGCTGATTTGGCCGCCGCCGCCCCATATTTTAGCCCTCTTGCTGCTCCAGCCAACGCTCCGCGTCCAGCGCCGCCATGCAACCGCTGCCCGCGCTGGTTACTGCCTGGCGATAGACATAATCCTGTACATCACCCGCCGCAAACACACCCTCAATGCTGGTGGCTGTTGCCATGCCGTCGCGCCCGCCGCGGGTAATCAGGTAACCCCCTTCGTCCGTCTTCAGTTGTCCCTTGAAGATGCCTGTATTGGGCTGATGGCCGATGGCAATGAACACCCCCATCAGCGTCAGGTCCTGGGTGCTGCCGTTTTCTACATGCTTAATCCGCAAGCCGGTGACCCCGGAGTCGTCACCCAGTACCTCGTCCACAGAATGGTCCCAGATAATGGTGACGTTCTCCTTGGCCATCAGCTTGTCCTGCAGAATTTTTTCGGCGCGGAACCGGTTGCGACGGTGGATGACCGTTACATGTCTGGCGATATTGCTGAGATAGAGAGCTTCTTCCACTGCAGTATTGCCGCCACCGACCACGGCGACTGCCTGCCCGCGATAGAAAAATCCGTCGCAGGTCGCACAGGCGGAAACGCCTTTGCCGCGAAACTTATCTTCGCTGGGCAAACCCAGGTACTTGGCAGATGCCCCGGTAGCGAGAATCAGCGCATCGCAGGTATAACAATGCTGGTCCCCGCTGAGGCGAAAGGGTCGTTGGCTCAGGTCTGCGGTATGAATGTGGTCGAACAAAACCTCGGTATCAAAACGGCGCGCCTGTTTTTCCAGTTCCTGCATGAGTTCCGGACCCATGATGCCGTTTGCAGCACCAGGCCAGTTATCCACGTCCGTGGTTGTCATCAGTTGGCCGCCGGGCTCCATGCCTTGTACCAGTATCGGACTCAGATTGGCGCGTGCCGCGTAAATAGCCGCCGTATAACCACCGGGGCCGGAGCCCAGGATGAGTAAGCGGCAATGTTTTTCATCGATGACACTTTTCGGATCGCTCATGGGTACCTCGCTGCCAGAATGGAACGGTATCGGACAAGCTGCGCGCATGGCGGAACCTGTCCAGACTTATGCGAATTACTGACGGAAAGTCTAACACCATTCCCGCGCTGTTGTCCTCGCCTCCCGCAGGGAGGTGATATCGGGTGCCGCGAAATAAACGCCTGTATCTGATCCATTAGAAGCTGCTAACAATAGCATTTCTTTGCCTTTCTTTCCCGGCATCTCCTTGACACCCGTGCAGGGGTCGTTTAGCGTGCCGACATGAGCTCTGCTGCCCGTAATGCGTCCCGAGGCTCCCGGCCTGCCCCTGCAAAGCCGGTTCAACTACCGCGCGCCAAACCATGGCGCCGCGAGGCGCTGCTGCTGCTGCTGATCGCGGCAGTGGCCTTTATGGCGATGTCCCTGCTCAGTTTCCACCCCGCCGATCCCAGTTGGTTTAATAGTGGTAAGGGCGGCCCGGTGCACAATTGGGGTGGCGAAACCGGTGCCTATCTCGCTGATTTCCTGGTACAGATTTTTGGCATGATCGCCTGGCTCCTCCCTGTGGCGCTGGGCGCGTGGGTCTGGCAGATGTGGCGGCGCTGGTTTCGTCAGTATCCGGGACGCTGGACGGCCCCTCTGGGGGCTGTCGCCATCGCGCTGGGTCTGAGCAGCTTCCTCGCGCTGACTTGGCCTGCGGACTGGTGGCCCATTGCTGGCGCCGGCGCCGGCGGCATTCTCGGTCAGGAAATCAGTGTCCTTACTCAGCCTTTCATTGGCGTGGGTGGTAGTGCATTGCTATTTCTGGCGCTGTTTGTTCTCGGTGTGTTTCTGCTCACCGGTCTGGGACCACGCGCGATGGCGGCACATATCCGCGCCCTGCATTTCTCTTTGCCACGACCACACCGGCGCCTGCGCTGGCTTTTGCGGCGGCGGATAGCCGCCCAAGAAGCAGCTCCTGTGCTGATTACGACGCTTGCGCCTGCCGTGCAAAAGACATCTCCGGCAGCAGTGCCAAGCTTCTTCTCCACCAAAAAGCGCAGAACAGTGTCGACTCAGGCCGTCGTTAAAGGCAGTCGACAGCTACCATTACCCGCACCCGTAGGGCCGCCGCGCGCTGATGGTCTTCCCGATCTTGCCTTGCTCGATCCGGCAGATGCGGAAGACCCCAGTTCCCAGTTGCAGCCCGAAGTGTTGGCGCAGCAGTCACGCATGCTGGAAGAAAAGCTGGCCGACTTCGGGGTGCAGGCAACCGTGGTGGCAGCCTATCCTGGGCCAGTGATTACCCGTTTTGAAATAGAGCCGGCACCAGGAGTCAAAGTCAGCCAGATCGCCGGTCTCAGTAAAGATCTTTCGCGGGTGCTGGCGGCGCGGGTGCGCGTGGTGGAAGCCATTCCTGGTAAGGCCACCATGGGTATTGAGGTGCCTAACCTCAAGCGGCGCACGGTGCATCTCTCCGAAGTCCTTTCCAGTCACAGTTTTACCCAGAGCAAAAGCCATCTAACGCTGGCACTGGGTCAGGATATCGGCGGCCAGCCGGTGTCCGCCGATCTGGCGAAAATGCCCCATCTGCTGGTAGCCGGAACCACCGGCGCCGGCAAATCTGTGGGCGTCAATGCCATGATCCTCAGCATTCTCTTTAAGGCGACCGCTGATGAAGTCCGCCTGATTATGGTCGACCCCAAGATGCTGGAGTTGTCTATTTATGAGGGTATTCCCCACCTGTTGGCGCCGGTGGTAACGGATATGAAGGAGGCCGCGAATGCCCTGCGCTGGTGCGTGGCGGAGATGGAACGGCGTTATAAGCTTATGGCCTTCGCCGGAGTGCGCAACCTCGCCGGATATAATCAGAAGGTGCGAGCCGCGGTGGTTTCGGAACACCCCCTGCCGGGTCCGGATAAAGATATGGATGGCGAGCCCATCGCGCTGAGCGTGCTGCCTGCTATCGTGGTGATCATTGATGAGTTCGCGGACCTGATGATGGTGGTCGGTAAACAGGTGGAAATCCTGATCACCCGCTTGGCACAGAAAGCACGCGCTGCCGGGCTGCATCTGATTATGGCGACCCAGCGTCCTTCGGTGGATGTAATCACCGGCCTGATCAAGGCCAACGTCCCCACCCGCATTGCCTTTCAGGTTTCGTCGCGTATCGATTCGCGTACCATTCTCGACCA
>JAKAVW010000065.1 GCA_021827445.1 Pseudomonadota bacterium | reverse complement strand
TTTTTCGGCGCGAATCTGCTGAAATTCGTAGAGGGGGGATGGTTTCCTCTGGCAATCGGCCTGGCGGTATTCACCACCATGTCGACATGGCGCTGGGGACGAGGAATTCTCGCCTGTAAACTGTATCCGGACGCCCTTTCGGTGGAAGACTTTCTGAGCGGCGTCACCCCTGGAGATCCTATCCGTGTCCCAGGCACAGCGGTATATCTGACCATGCGCGAGCGGGCCATTCCGCATGCCATGCTGCATAATCTGAAACACAACAAGGTGCTTCATGAACGGGTCATCATCCTCACCATCAAATTTGAGGAGGAGCCCCGCGTCCTTTCCGCGAACCGCGTGGTAGTGCGGGATTACGGGCAGGGTGTGTGCCGGCTCACCGCCCGTTATGGATTCATGGAACACCCCGACATTCCGGAGATTCTGAAATCCGCTGAAAATTCGGACAATCCATGGAATTCATTGGATACCACTTATTTCGTTTCCCGCCAACGGATCATTCCGACCGCCAGCACGACCTTGTCTCTATGGAGGGAGCACCTGTTCGCCATCATGCTCCGCATTTCCGCCAATGCTACTGACTTTTTCCGACTTCCACCCAATCAGGTGATGGAGTTGGGAGATGTCGTCGAGCTTTCGCATAAGATTCCAGATGTGCCCAAGAAGGAAAAAGCCGCGTTATGATTTCTCTCGATGAATGCCGCCGCCTGACAGTTGGAGAAGCACTTGTGCACAGATGGAGCGGAGAGGTGATGCGGGTAATGTTTGTGGGCTAACTCCACTTGTTGAGAAACTCAGGCCGTGGGAACCTAATGCCGGCAACGCAGGCTCAGAAGTGGGGACCGGAATATGGTGCTGAAGCCAGAAAGCATCGAAAAGCTCTCACGCTCAGGTCTCACCTTCATTCGTCCAGATCCTGCGGCGAGCCCGAGTTGCCGCCCCGTCTTCATCAGCAAGATCGCTGCCGGATTCCCGTCCCCTGCCGATGATTATGTGGAGTATGCCATCTCGAATCGCTATCGCCGTCGAACTGGTCGTGTTCGCCCACACCTCGCCGTTTCGTGAAGGCCCGCAATTCACCCGGCAAACAGTGGTCAAGATGATGCGGTCGACTGCCGACTGTTAATGGACAAAAAAGTATCAACCCGACAATAAAGTTACATCCTGACGGAGCTAGCGCTACGGACTTATGGGCCTGATTATTGTTGGCCGGTGTAGCATTCGGTGACCTGGGTGCGGTCAACGCTTCCTGAGGGGATGTGACCATCGAACGTGGTCCCAAGGGTGTCAGGCAGAAATACCCGCCCACTACCGGCTCCTTCACGAGCCCTTGCTCACGTGCTGAGAGCTGCAGTACCTTTCCAAGTGGCCTGGGCGATCCGTAGCCCGATCGTCCGGACTAGACTGAAAGCAGTCGTCCACCTTGGTCGTGTTTATAGATATATAATGATTTTCAATAATTCTAGGAAACATGAATAAAGAGGGCCTTGCACGCGATAAGAGTGGCCAAATATACGGTGAATTCGTCTTTTGAGTGGGTAGGATGAAGATACCAGACCCAATTTTGGGGCCACGCCAATCTCTGGTCTCCTGTCGGCCACATTAACGTGACCGGTACCAGTAAGGGATTGGCTCCGAAACATTTTCCTACCACCGATATGATGTGGTGTACAAGGTGAGTATCGAAGGCTGCTCACGATGCCAATACTGCGTTCCCTTTACCCCTTATCATACCCCCATGGGGGTATGATCTACCCACTTGAAATGACGAACAGCTTTATTTTTTAATCAACATTAACCGCTTTGTAAACTAAAGATCTGTTGTCATAGAATTTGAATTCGGAATTCCAGAGATTGGACACTCTGCAACACCGGGGGTATCGCGAGTAATCGCCTCTACATTCTTACGAGCCAACAACGGATCTCTAACCCATATTTTATAGAAGTCAAACGGGCATTCAGACATACCATTGATATCATCTCCCGAATTGATCATTCCCGAATATCCACGGTGAAGCAATTTATATAACTGATTTTGACTTTGCCCATTCCTTCGCGAGTCGCGAATTGACGAAACAGATAATTCAGCGTACTGAATGCCAAACTCCTCTTCACCACATTCGCCAAGGGTTCTGCCATCGAATCCAATAATTGCCGAATGACCAAAATAGGAATAAACACCGTCAAAACCTGTGGCGTTTGCTACTGCTACATAACAGTTGTTCATAAAAGCCATTGCTTTAGCAACAATAATCTGCTGCTCCTTAGCAGGATACATGTAACCCTGGCAACGAACAATTAACTCAGCACCTTTCATAGCACAGTCACGCCATATTTCTGGATAGTTTCCATCATCACAGATGATCAAGCTGATTTGCAAGCCTTTTGGGCCAGTCGAGACGTAAGTTTGACCTCCCGGATACCACCCTTCAATTGGGCACCAGGGTAGTATTTTACGGTATTTCTGTACAATGTCCCCATGGTTATCAATTAATATCAATGTATTGTAAGGCGACTTATGGGGATGTTCCTCATGCCTCTCGCCAGTAATAGAAAAGACACCCCATGTATTTGCTTTTCTGCAACATTCAGAAAAAATTAATGTCTCATCTCCTGGGATGACAGAAGCGGTATCATACATTTCTGTAGAATCGTACATAATACCGTGAGTGCTATACTCAGGAAAGATAACCAAATCCAATCCTGGAAAGCCTCTCTTAATGCCAATTACCATTTCAGCAATTTTTTTTGCATTTTTTACAACATCACCTCTTAAATGAAGTCGTGGCATTTTATAATTAACAACCGCAACGCCAACTGTATCATTACTAGATGAAATGTCACCGTGTCGCATAAATCCCTCCTTGAGAACGCCGCATCAGAAAAATGATAAAACCATATTAGAATTCAATTAGTAAAAGTTACCGATTAATGTATAAAATGTAAATCATTACATTTCAAGCGTGTTAACATATTCATCTCGTTAATATTAGTAGTTTTAATCTGCACTACATATCTTTATACAATGCTGGTCATGCTCCCATATATGTAAATGAATATGAGAAAATGACCAGTATTCAAATCCTAAACTATAGTCAATTAAAGTCTAGCAACCTAGGTTTTTGGCATAGGACCAAGTTTTACACCATCAGGGTAGTATTCCCAACCATCACGAACCTTAATTTTATCATCCCAAGGCAGTTTGTATTCACCGTTAGCTAAATCACGAACCCAAGTAAGATAGTTTGCTTTCTCACCACCAGGCTGTCCAACATACGCACGACAGCCAAGATTGAAAATATTATTTTCTAATGCCCAGTTTTCTCGAGCTTTATCAACCAATCTTGGAAACAACTCGGCAGTAACTATTTCCCACGGATTACGATGCCCTTGCTGTATCACATTTCCATCATAGTTACATATTGTGCCTTCTCCAAAATAATAGAAAACTCCATCATAGCCTGCAAGATTGACAGATATAGTATACATAAGATTCTGCCAAGCATTAGTTTTATTCGTCCATATCCATTGATCATTAACCTGTGTTGAATAACCAGAGATCCGAATATAAACATTGGCACCCTTGTAGGCCGCTTCTCTTGCAAGTTCTGGAAACATTCCATCATGGCAAATGCATATTGCAAGCTTTGAACCCTTTGGGCCATCGCAGACAGGCATTCCGTAGTTACCAGGTGACCAAGGCTCAATCGGAACCCAAGGCTGTAATTTTCTATAGTGTAATGCTATTTCGCCGTTGTCATTTATAATTATTGCAGCATTGTATGGCGCTTTTTTAGGGTCCTCGTTTTTTTCCATGAGCGAAAAAACTCCCCAAAGCTTATTCCTAATACAGGCAGCCTTGAATTTTGCGATTTCCGGACTTTCTAAAGTTAAGAGCATCTCATCATAGGTCCAAATGGCTGTGTTAAGACCCTGCGTGGAGTATTCTGGAAAAACAATAACATCCAATCCGGGATATCCTGCTTTTGTGTTATCAACCGCCCGGCATATTTGCTCCACCTGCACCTGAATATCCTCAGGCCCCTTTATGACAGGCACCGGATACTGAATCATTGCGACGAGCAGTGCCTCATCCCAAGAACTAACACTTCCTGTGCTACCCATAAATTTCTCCTTTAATCAACATGGTCACGAAAGGTTATGTGAAGTGTGCTAATACATCAGCGTACTTTCGTAAAATGGCGTCACGCGCACTTAACAGGTACATCCTTTATTGCCCCGACGTTTTTACACATGTCATGACATTCACTATCCAGAGAACAGCAGAGGGAGCAAATTGGACCGTCATGCGCCGGACAGCAAGCCATATCTTCTTTCTCATATTCAAAACCGCATGTTACACAGGCAAGAACATCATGGTGAGTGCCTGCATGATAATGTGGATCCCTAGCAATATAATATTTTCCTTTGGTCATAATGGCAATAATTGGTGACAAAATAAATGCAATCGCTAGCGCAATGAATGCACTAAATGATTCGCCCCAAGGACCAAATGCTCCAAAGAAAGCTGCAACAGAAATGATCGAGGCAATCACCATAGCACCAAACCCGACAGGATTAATATTGTAGAGATGCGCACGTTTAAATTCTACATATGATGGGCTGAGCTTTAGTAATGGCTTGTTAATAACCAGATCCGCCACAACTGCACCGATCCAAGCAACAGCAATATTGGAATAAAAACCAAGTATGGTGCCTAGCACCGAAAACATGTTCCCTTCCATTAAGGCCAGCGCAATACCAACGTTGAGAAAAATGTACACAACACGACCGGGATGCTTATGGGTCACCCGGGAGAAAAAATTGGACCAGGATAAAGACCCGGAGTAGGCATTGGTAACATTGATCTTTATTTGAGACATAAAAATAAATATTGCCGCCAAAACAAAAGCTATGGCCGGAAAGGCATAACCAAAACCAGCGATGTACATATGTATAGGTTCGTTTGCATCGGCCATGGGAGTGCCATTTGATACAGCAATCGATGAAAGAAATGAACCCATGAGCTGTTTGGTGGCGCCTAAAACAACCCAACCCGGCCCAGCGGCCAAAACGGCAAACCACCACACCCACTTCTTGTCTGTACGTTGTTCCGGCATAAAGCGAAGATAGTCGGCCTGCTCTCCAATTTGCGCGATGAGAGAGAGCGCGATACCAGCCGCACTTCCCCACAGCAAGGGGTCAAATCCAGAGCCGCTCGGCGACTTGCCACCAAACGCCACCCAAGTTGCGACAGTCTGTGGGTCTTTTACGAGAATAGCCACGATGGGCAATACAAACAAGGCGATCCAGATTGGGTTCGTCCACTTCTGCAATACAGACAATGCAGTCATACCAAAAATCACGAGTGGAATAATAATCAGCGAAGCAACTATATAGGAGACCGCTATAGGTATCCCAAAAAACAATGTAAAGGCCTGGGCCATTACCGAGCCTTCAAGTGCGAAAAAAATGAAGGTAAATGATGCATAGATCAATGAGGTAATAGTAGAGCCCAGATATCCAAATCCGGCACCGCGTGTCAAAAGATCCACGTCAACATTGTATTTTGATGAATAATAGGCTATAGGGATGCCTGTCATAAAAATGATTATCGCAGCAGTAAGTATTCCCCAGAATGCATTTGTAAAACCATATTGAATCGCTAATGATCCCCCAATGGCCAAGTCGGCCATGTAAGCTATACCTCCAAGTGCTGCCATAGCCACGCCGTACTCAGACCACGTCCGAAAGCCTGATGGTGCATAGCGAAGAGAGTAGTCCTCTAAAACTGGATTATTGACTAATCCGCCGAATATGCGTTTTGATCGTGATTCAGGTTTTTTATTGACTGCAGTAACCATATGATATCTCCATTTCTAAACATCAGATTACCAGGCGACGGTTGAATGCTTCGTATTACGAATTGTAAACTTTATGTATTTATGCCAAAGTGTGAATCTCGCGGATTAGACTAGATATACTGTGCTAGAACATGAAGCCTGTTTCTAACATTGCTCGGACTTGGGTCGGGTTTGTGCCTTGCGTCCCAAATACATTCCCAGGTGCGTAATTGGAGACATGCACTAAAGAGAGCTCCTCTCTGATAAAATAACCACCAGATTGATACGTTGGGGTAATATCGAATGCCCATGCATGCATTCCATTGCCATAACCAAGAAAGTTCCCTGCAATCCCCCCGTCACCAGGTATCCCGCTAGCTGTCGCGTAATTGAGATCAGTGGCTAAAGACCAGGTTTTGGAGAATTGATAATTTGCTTGAAGACTGACTCCCAAATTATAAGATCCTTTGGTGGTTCCAAAGTTCTTGTTTTTTGGGGTGTCTATTACTTGTACTTCAGGGCTAATTGACAGCGGCCCGTTCGTATATTCATAATAAATTCCGTATATATCACTATTATCAAGACCCAGACTGGCATTGACATATGGATTATGGGAATAGCTAGAGATGCCTTCATAATCAGCTAAGGTTCCCGTGGACCCAAGATTTCCGCCACCATACACATCAATACTATTGTTATCATTGATTGTGTAGGTCAGTAGTCCATCTACCCAATTATAACGATTGGAATAATAACCATCGTTCCAGGACACCGAAAGGCTCATCGGGCCTTTTGTGAAGTTGAGTTGTATACCCCTGTTTAGACCCGTCTCTATACCCCAAAGCATGCCCCCTTCTATGCTATTTCTTTGATAGCTAAATGTGCTGGTATGACCATACAACACCGGTAGCCTTCCTATCTCAAATGAGAAATTTTTTGATGGGGCTATGGTCAGATAAGCCCAAGTAAGAGGTCCCCAAACATTTATGGATGACCTTGATGAAGCAAGTGGTGCACCTACCTGAGGGAAGCTGTATGCACCAGTCTGCACATAAAACTGCAACAAACCCGTATCTTTCTGAACAATTACAAAAGCGTTACTTACCGCCGTGCCCACATGTTTACTTGCGAGAAGTCCAACTGATGAAGGAGACGGGTTATCTTGCCATACCCCATATCCGGACAGCACTCCTTGTACGCTTACGTTGCCTACGGGTCCTGCATCTATCTTAAATGATGATGAAGGTAAACCAAACGCGTTAGCAGCAGTATTTGTTGCTGCGGCTATACTTAGCAATGCGGCTAGCGTAATCTTTTTAACCAAAAACTTCATGACTTTACTCCCTTCGTTAGCCAATAGCCCTTGCTTCCGTTCTGTAACCATGTCTTAGTCTCCTAAATATCTCAGTCGCACCACACACGGCCAGTCACAAGGCCGATGTATCGCCAAATTGCAATTTCATATCTCATGTTTCATCGCATCTCCTTGATTTCGTATATGGCGGCACAAATGGGATTTCTATCTCGCACATTTACCTATTGTTCGCGTCCATCAGGTGTTACCTTTTTCGAGGCGGGCTTCGTAAAGCATGCTCAGGGTGATCTTGCGCACCTCTAGGCGACTAGCATCAATGTGCGATCTCAGAAGTCGCTGCGCCTCACCAATGCGGCCGCGATGGATTTGTTCGAGAATCGCGGCATGTTCTTCATAGGTCGCGGTGACTCTTTGTGGCTTGGTGAAATCCAGTCGGCGAATAATGCGCAACCGTTCCATGACGTCGTGATGAATACGCCACATTTCTGGATTTCCCCCTGCCGCCACCAACCCGGCATGGAAATCCTCATCCAGCATCCAGACGGTCTTCGCATTGCTTTCCCGCAAATCCGGCGGACAACACCAGGTCTGCATTAAAGCTCCAATACTTGACACCTTGTCCTTACGCGACAGACGCTGCAGGGAAGATTCTTCCAGAAGGATTCGCACTTCGTAGATTTGATCGAATTTCTCGAAGTCCAGTGGTCGTACCTGCCAACCCATTCGGGGCAAGACACTTACGTATCCTTCACGCTGCAGGCGGAAGAGCGCTTCACGTACCGGAGTGCGGCTCACCTCCATGCGTGCGGCAATCTCGTTTTCGCTGAAATGATCGCCCGGCAGCAGGCGGAAATTGAACAGATCCTCTTTTAACCGTCGGTAGGTGTCCTCCGCACGGTTCAGCGGGACCAGTGTGTCGCTTTCTGTGGCGTAGTTATGCATAGAGTTATTACTCCTCAGTATCGATAACCAGCAGTGGCATACCATGGCTCACCAGATCTCCCGTCTTGTACTGCAGACGGGTAATCTTTCCGGCACAAGGCGCACTGATAGTGAATTCCATCTTCATGGCTTCCAGAATTACCAGCGGTTCGCCAGACTGAATCGATTGCCCTGGCTCTACCAGAAATTTCCAGACACTACTGGTCATATCCGCACAAACCGTGATTTCATGTTCTTGGAGGCCCATGTCTTGTTCCATAGATGACAGCACCGCTGCCTCGGGGCTAAGTTCTTCCTCCGACCACAGAGTGATTTCCTGTGCGAAGGCATCGTCCTGGCGTGACTGGAAGGCGGCGATGGCCTCTGCGTTTTCTTCCAGGAATCGTTCATACTCACCCAGGTCGAAGACCGTCTTCTCCATGCGGATCTCATGGCGACCATAGCGAAACGCGTCCCGCAGTTGTGTCAGGGTTTCCTCGCTGACCGGATAGAAGCGAACCTGATCAAAGAAGCGCAACAACCAGGGCTTGCCATTCATGAATTGCGGGTTGCGCAGGTAAGTGTTCCAGATGGGTAGGGTACGACCGACGAGCTGGTATCCGCCGGGAGAGTCCATACCGTAGATACACATATACACCCCGCCGATACCGACAGTGCCCTCGGCGGTAAAAGTGCGCGCGGGGTTGTACTTGGAAGTGCGCAAACGATGACGCGGATCGACCGGCACCGCGCAGGGCGCTCCTAGGTAGACGTCTCCCAGACCCAGCACCAGATAGGAAGCGTCATAGATGGTGTCGATCACTTCCTGAACCGACTCCAGCCCATTGATACGGCGAATGAACTCGGCATTGCGCGGCAGCCAGGGTGCGGTATCGCGCACCGACTGGCGGTAGCGACTGACCGCGTCCAGGGTCGCGCTATCCTCGAAGGTGAGGGGAAGATGAACGATGCGTCCCGGCACTTGCATACGCTGGATTGGTGGAAGCCCGTCCTCGATCTCTCGTAACACGGCGAGCAGGCGCGCTTGATCAATGGTCCGGCTGTCATAACGCACCTGCAACGAACGCACGCCGGGCGAAAGCTCCTCAATGCCCGGTTCGGCGCGCGCTTTCAGAGCCTCCATCAATGCATGCACACGAAAACGCGCGCGCAGATCCAGAACGTTGTCCCCATATTCGAGCAAGACATAACTGTCCCCAGCCTGACGATAGGCGACCCCGGGCAATCCCGACTGGGCAGGACGCAAATCCAGTACCGGTTCCCCCTGTAGACAGGCCGGAGGCTGATTCAGACAAAGACCAGGCAGTGGAGTCAAGGTCTGGATGGCGCCATCCCGAAGCATTTCCAACTGACGGGCGGTGGCGAAATCCAGGGGCACAAAGCGCACCCAGTCACCTGGCTTGACTTGTCCCATTTTCCACAGCTCAGCCTTGGCGATGGTGGCGGGACAGACAAAACCACCGAGACTGGGGCCGTCCTTACCCAGAATCACCGGCATATCGCCGGTGAAGTTGATGGCGCCGATGGCGTACTCGGTATCGTGGATATTGGATGGGTGCAACCCCGCTTCGCCGCCATCCGACCTGGCCCATACCGGACGGGGACCCATCAGACGGATACCGAGACGATTGGAGTTGTAATGTACCTCCCAGTCGGTGGAGAAAAACCGGTTGATGAATTCGGGAGAAAAGAAATCGGGCGCGCCATGGGGACCATAGAGCACACCGATGGTCCAGTGCTGCGCGTATTGGGGAATCATCGGTACAGGCACTTCAAGCATTGCGACTGCAGATACAGCCGTTCCCAGTGCCAGCATGTCGCCGGTGCGGATCGGCCGCCCGCCGTGTCCGCCAAACTGTCCGAGGGCAAAAGTGCTGCGGCTACCGAGATAAACCGGCACATCAAAACCTCCGGCAACGGCCAGGTAAGCACGGCAACCCGCCTCCACCCGCCCCATGTCGAGCACCTGTCCGGCGCGCACCAAGATGGTGCGCCAACCCTCTACGGGCTGACCATCCAGGGTGGCCTTGAGTGGAGCACCGGTCAGAGCGATGTGGATCTCAACGTGAAAACGGATCCTCGCGCCGACAAGGGTACATTCGAGACCTGCCGCGCCCTTTGGGTTGCCGACCAGACGATTGGCAAGATCAAAGGCGTAGTCATCCATGGGTCCGGAAGGTGGCACACCGATATGCCAATAGCCGACCCTGCCGGGATTGTCCTGGATGGTGCTGTAGGTGCCACCGTCCAACACCTCGGCCACCCGGGGGTGATACTGGAAGTCGCTCAGTGCAGTTGTGGATAACCGGGCATCGACAAATAATGATGCACGGGAGATCTGGCGCAGGTAGCCGAGGTTACTGACGATTCCGCCGATGCGGGTCTGATCCAGGGCGCGTTGCAATTTTCCCAATGCCTGCGCACGGTCCTCGCCATGCACGATGAGCTTGGCGATCATCGGATCGTAGAAGCTGGAGACCTCAGTGCCCCCTTCGACATAGCTATCGACTCGCACATCTTCGGGGAAATGGACCTCTGTGAGCAAACCGGGCGATGGCTGGAAGTCCTTGAGGGGGTCCTCCGCATAGATACGGGCCTCAATGGCTACTCCTCGCGATTCCGGACGCCGGGAGAGTTCTGGCGGGTTGCCTGCCGCTGTGCGCAACATCCATTCTACCAGATCGATACCAGTGACCATCTCGGTGATCGGATGTTCGACCTGCAGTCGGGTGTTTACCTCCAGGAAATAGAAAGCGTCACGCTCCGCTTCGTACATGAATTCAACCGTTCCGGCATTACGGTAGGATACTGTCATCCCCAGACGTTCGGCCGCAGTGAACAACGCTTCCCGCGTTGCCGGAGGCATATTCGGTGCCGGAGTTTCCTCGATCACCTTCTGGTTGCGCCTTTGCAGGGAGCAGTCGCGCTCGCCCAGGGCCAGCACTCGGCCCTGGCCGTCACCGAAGATTTGCACCTCCACATGCCGCGCGCGGGCGACGAAACGCTCCAGAAATACCCCGGAGTTGGCAAAGAAGTTTTGCCCCAGCCGTTGCACCGAAGCGAAGGCCTGATGCAGTTCCGCTTCGTCATTGCAGCGGGTCAGGCCGATACCCCCACCGCCAGCCGTGCTCTTGAGCATGACCGGATACCCGATACGCGCAGCTTCGGCGCAAGCCTGATCCACATCGATCAATAGCCCGGTTCCCGGTGCGAGCGGAACTCCGGCTTCGATGGCAAGCGCGCGAGCCGTATGCTTGAGGCCAAACTGACGAATCTGTTCAGGAGTCGGGCCGACGAAGGTGATACCGGCCTGTTCGCAGTTTTCCGCGAAGTCCGCGTTTTCGCTCAGGAACCCGTAGCCGGGG
>JAKAVW010000064.1 GCA_021827445.1 Pseudomonadota bacterium | reverse complement strand
CCACTCTGCAAGACGATATCGCCGAGCATGCCTTCCCCTTTATATGGTTTCTACAACCCTCTACCGCCCGACCTTGCGGTCAGGATCAGTAGCAGTCATTAGCCTATAAAGGCGGTTATTGGGTGGACTTCATCACCGCTATGGTCAGTTCATGGTAGTAAGGTGCGATGATGAGGTCAAGACCTTTCCGCCAGTTTTTTGCGCGCGGCGATCCGCAGCAGGGCGATCTTTTCGTGATTGTAGACTTCGTATCGTATCATGATGGTCTGCTGCCGATAGGTGGCGGGCACAGCGGCGCGAACGGCATGAACAGCGCTGGCCGGACAAACCAGATAAAGAGGCTCCGGGCCGAGGACTGCGGGTAATTCCGTCAACGCCTGCAGATGACGGATGGGCATGTTGCCGCGCCCGGCATAGAATAGAAAATTCGGCTGAAACCACCGCCAGGAGGCGAGCCGGTAGGGCTGTGGGCCTTGCAGAGCAGCAATCTGTTGCCCCATCGCCCGTGCGGGTTTCACGGTGTTAAAGGGCGGGGTGATAACGAAAACCAGCAGCGCCGCCAGCACGACGCTGCCGGTGCCCAGCGTTACCCAGGCAAGGACCCAGCGCTGGCGCCAGAGCAGGGCCAGGGCGATACCCGCCGCCAGCATATAAGGCACACCGATCTCCACCATGTCGGGCAAGTGCGGCACGCGCAAAGGCACCACCCAGGCGGCGAAGACGCTCAGTGCCAGCCCAATGAGGAACAGCACCCCGAGGGAGACCGCCATTCCCCAGCGCGCGGGGTGCGTGGCATTCATCCGGACTTTCTCAAAATAAGCGGCCAGCAGAATGAAGAGCGGCGGATAGGCTTCCCAGACATAATTGGGAAGCTTGGTTGCGGACAGGGTAAAAAAGCCGATCCACGCCGCCGCCCAGACCAGCAGAAAAAGCGTCTTCGGCTGACTGCGTAAAAAGCGCTGGCGGGAAAGCCAGAGATTCCGAAAAGCCTGCGGCAAAAAAATCGACCAGGGCAGCATTCCGAGAAAAGTGCTGATCAGATAATACACCCAGGGGCCGCGGTGCCCCTGCATGCTGTCATCAAAGCGACCGATGTTCTGCTTGAAGATGAAGGCGCGATCCCAGGCCCAGTGGGTTTCGACGCCCACGGCCAGATACCAGGGCAGCATGATGACCAGAAAAAGCGGTATTCCCCAGTCCAGCCGACCTTCCCGCCAGAGAAAGGACAGCTCCCGGCGCAGCAGCAAAAACAGCACGATAATCAGGCCCGGCAGCAGGAATCCGATGGGGCCTTTATCCAGGGTGGCGAAGGCCATGGCGGCATAGGCGATGAGCATTTCGCGGCTGCGGATATCCGGGAACAGGTATCCGCGCAGATAACTCAGCAGGGCAATGGTGACCGTCAGAATGAGGAGGGGGTCCGGTGTGGCGCCGCGGAAAATCACCGTGCTGTGCAGCGCCGTGGCCGTCAGCAGGCCGCCGATCAACGCGATATTTTCACCATACAGACGCCGCAAGGCCATAATCAGATAAAGGATCAGCAAGGCCCCGACGACGGCGGAACCCATCCGTAAACCCCAGGAGTTCAAGCCCAGCACCTTGACGCCGGTCCACATGAGCCAGTAATTGAGTGCGGGTTTGTCGGGCATCAGCCGCGCATTGAACGTCGGGACCACCAGATTATGCTGGGCAATCTGGTCCTTCAGCGACTGGGCATAGATGGGCTCGTCAATATTCCAAAGACTGGTATTGCCAACACCACAGCCGAAGAACAGCAGTGCCAGCAGAAAAACCGCGAATGCATTCAGTCCAAAGAATCGGCTGGCAGCACTATTCCGGGAGAACATGGTCAACTCCTGGTGAGGTTACACTGGCTTCGTATAAATCGCTAAGCATCGCGATACTTCTACTCGCGTAGTACTTTGCCGGGATGCGCGGGATTGTGCATTTCGCTCATGATATCATTCCTAGTGATAATCCAGATAATCGACCAACTCCGCCCTGTTCAGCGACCGCTGAACAGGGTAGCACACGAAGGCGGGGCTGTGTGCGGCGATGTGCATGGATCTTTATTATGAATTCAATTGCAGAAATTGAGGGTTACCACGAGCAACCTGAACCCCTCGAAAACCGAACGAATTGATGTCCGCGCCAGCAGTTCCGCAGCGCCATATTCGGCTGCTTTACGGCAGACTTGACGCGCAAGTGCTTTCCAGAGTCCAATTCCAGCCTCATGGTACTGAGGCGACGGGGTGGCGGCGTATGGGCGGTTCTGATGGGTGACATCATGAAATCTGCAGCGTCACCACAGGTGCATTTTCGCTGGCCGCAATGGGTGCCTTATACGCTCGTCTTAGGCGACATGATGGCACTTTTGACGGCCTTTTATTTCGGCCGTCTTTCCCACGCCTTCTTTTACCATCTGAATCCCGGTTGGGTGTTGCTCCACTGGTGGGGAAACTTTGCGCAAATCAACCTGCTTGTTTTCTTTGTGCTGTCGACATTGGGCATTATGGCCTTTGCCTTTAAGGGGCATTACTCCCGGCGCAAGGCCTTCTGGGACGAGATGGGTGAAATGCTGGGGGTGTTCATCCTCTTGCTGGCGTTGAATGCGGCCATTGCCTTTTCCGGTAAATGGCAGTTGTCACGGCTATGGCTCTTTTCCACCTGGGTGCTGGTCCTGGGACTCTTACCCGTGACGCGATGGCTGCTGCGCCGGACCTTGCAGCGCCTGGGTGCCTGGATGCGGCCGGTAGTAGTCATCGGTTGTGGGCAAAACGCCGCTGAGGCTATCCGCGCCCTGAACAGCGAGCCCATGCTGGGTTATTCCGTAGAACGGGTGCTGGTGCCGGGGGGGAGCAATCCGACCGCCGGGCGCTTTCCCACCCATGCGTCCATAGAGCCCCTGGGAGAGGATCCTTTGGCTACCTTGGCCGCTTTGGGCAAACCCCATGTGGTGCTGGCGCTGGATATGGATCAGTGGGAGGCCCAGGAACGGCTGGTGCGCTCCCTGGGCCTCAGCTATCCCAACCTCACCATCGCTCCTCCCCTGCGCGGTCTGCCACTCTTCGGTCTGGAGGTGATGCACTTCTTCAGCCACGAGGTGCTGATGCTGCGGGTGCGGGACAACCTGGCCCAGCTTGGCCCGCGTATCACCAAGCGACTTTTCGATCTGATTGCCGCTTCGCTGCTCATTGTGCTCTTGTCGCCGCTGCTCCTTTACATCGCTTGGCGCATTCGCAGGGAGGATGGCGGGCGTGCATTGTATGCTCAGGAACGCATCGGTCGTAACGGCAAGCTATTTGGTTGCTTCAAGTTCAGAAGCATGGTGATGGATGCGGACGATCGTCTGAAACAGTATCTGCACAGTCGCCCCGATTTGGCTGCGGAGTATGAAAGAAATTTCAAGCTCCGCAATGATCCCCGGGTGACCCGAATCGGGAAGTTTCTGCGGCGTGGCAGCCTGGATGAGTTGCCCCAGCTCTTCAACGTACTGCGTGGCGATATGAGCCTGGTGGGTCCCCGCCCTTTATTAGAGCGGGAGATTGACCGTTACGGCGCCAATATTTGCCTTTATCATTTGGTTTATCCGGGTATTACCGGCTTATGGCAGGTCAGCGGGCGATCGGAGACCACCTTTGACGAACGCGCCTATCTCGACGCCTGGTATGTGAAGAATTGGACACTCTGGTACGACATCGTCATCCTGCTGCGCACCGTCAAGGTGGTTTTGCGGCGGGAAGGGGCTTATTGAAGACATCCCCGCTTGTGCGTACCGCATTGCTATTATCTCCGGCTACAGGCTACAATTCCGTAAATTTTTGCGGGGGTTGAAAACATGCGTGCTGATCTTCTGAAAGTGGTTGTTGCTGTAGCCGGGGCGCTGACGCTGGCGGGTTGTGCTCATAATGTGGGGAGCGGGGCACCCACTAACGCCAGTGCGGTGGCTCCCGCTCACTCTGCGGCCACGGCCGGTTATGCCGGTGAAGGCATCAATGGCCAGAACCTTAATGCCAACGGTCCCATCGGCGGGGGCAGCAGTGGCCTGACTGCCGCTGAACTGGCCGCCTTGCCGCAGCATTTGCGGGTACATTTTGGCTTTAACAGTGACTCAATGGATGCACACGCCCAGCAGATTGCCACCCAGAATGCGCAGTTCATGGTCGCCCACTCCCATGTCCGGGTCCGTCTGGAGGGAAATACCGATGATCGCGGTACCCAGGAGTACAATCTGGCCCTCGGTGAGAAGCGAGCCGAGACCGTGAAACAGTTCCTGGAATCTCAGGGTGTCAGCGCGGCGCGGGTCAGCACCGTCAGTTTTGGCAAGGACAATCCTTTGTGTGCCACGAACGATTCTGCCTGCTGGGCAAAAAACCGCCGCGTGGACTTCGTTTACAGCGGTGGCTATAACGGCTGAACGCCAAGGAGAGTTTGCTGATGACACGCTGGCATCTTTTCCCCGTCCTTTCCTTACTATGCCTGAGTCCTTTTGCACAGGCCGAGTCAACCGGCGAGAAGGTGCTGCAATTGCAACAGCAAATGGCGGTCATGCAGGGCGAACTGAGCAGTCTGGTGGCCGTTCAGCAGGCCAGCAAGGGCAGTCAGAGCGCGCTGGCGGACCTCCTCGGACGGACCCAGCGTCTGGAACAGGAAGTCCGCGATCTGCGCGGCGAACTGGACACCAAAACCCATGCTCTGCAGATACGGCAGCAGGCATTGGCCGCAAAACTGGCGGATCTGACTGCTGCCACCGCCATCACGGCCAGTGCCAGCAGCACGGCTATCACCGCCAGCAGTGCAGCGCTTATCAATCCCGCCGCAATCGTTGCCAGCGCCGCAAGCAATGCTTCGGCGCCCACAATCCAGAGCTTGGGGCAGACGGATTACCAGAAGGCTTTTGATTGGTTGCGTCAAGGCAAGTACGGCTCCGCCGTCACTGGACTGCAAGGGTTTATTCAGAAATATCCGCAGAGTAGCCTGATACCCGACGCCTACTACTGGCTCGGACAAGCACAGTATGTGCTGGGCCAAAATGACGCGGCCCTGAAGAGTCTCTACACCGTGCAGGCGCGTTTCTCCCAAAGCAGCAAGGCGCCGGAAGCCATGTTGCGGATGGCGGAAATCTATCAGGCCATCGGCCAGTCCGGCAAAGCCCGCGTCGTCCTCGACAGGATCATCAGGCAATATCCGAGCACGCCATCGGCACAGAAGGCCGAGGCGCAGTTGCAGGCATTGCCCGCCAAAAAGTGATGGAGGGGCGGCTCCGCATCACGGAAATTTTCCACAGTCTGCAAGGGGAAACCCGCAGTGTCGGGCGCCCCGCGACTTTTGTGCGGCTCACGGGCTGCCCCTTGCGTTGCCATTACTGCGATACGGCCTATGCGTTTCATGGCGGGGAATGGCAGCAAATTGCCGGAATTCTGGAAGCCGTTCGCGCTGGTGGCAATCGCCTGGTGGTGGTGACGGGTGGCGAACCGCTGGCACAGGCCGATGTGCTGCCGCTGCTGACGCAGCTTTGCGATGCGGGCTATGAAGTCTTTCTGGAAACCAGCGGCGCCCTTTCCGTGGCCGGGGTGGACACCCGGGTGGTGAAGGTGCTCGACCTTAAAAGCCCAGACTCCGGGGAGTGCGAACGCAATCTCTGGGAAAATCTGCCCTTACTTAACCCGCAGGACCAGATTAAATTCGTGCTTTGCAGTCGCGCCGATTATGACTGGGCCAAAGATGTACTCGTGCGGGAAGCACTGGCGGAGCACTGTGAAATACTCTTTTCTCCCAGCCATGGGGCGCTTGCCTTGCGCGATCTCGCCGAATGGATACTCGCTGACCATCTGCCGGTACGCTTGCAGATTCAGTTGCACAAACTGATCTGGGGCGACCTGCCCGGACACTGACCATGCCAACGCCTGCCATACCTGCCATCGTACTCCTCTCCGGCGGACTGGATTCCGCCACCGTGCTGGCGCTCATGCGCCGGGATGGCTTTGCGGTCCACGCCATCTCTTTTGATTATGGGCAACGCCATAAGGAAGAATTGCACTACGCGGGACTGCTGGCACAGGCCATGGGCGCCGCCAGCCATCGGGTGGTTCATATTGACCTGGCGGCCTTTGGTGGCTCCGCACTCACCGACCCGGAAATCAGCGTCCCCGAGACCGGACCGACGCCGGGCATACCCATCACTTATGTACCGGCGCGCAACACCGTCTTTCTGGCGCTGGCGCTGGCGCTGGCAGAAGTGTTGCGAGCCAGAGATATCTTTCTGGGAGTGAACAGTCAGGATTACAGTGGTTATCCTGACTGTCGTCCTGAGTTCGTACAGGCTTTTGAGGCACTGGCGCAGGTGGCCACCCGCCTCGGCGACGAAGCCCGTGGACCGCGTATCCACGCCCCCCTGCAATTCCTCAACAAGAGCGAGATTATTCGTCTCGGCAGCAGTTTGGGTGTGGATTACGGAATGACCCGCTCCTGCTACCAGCTCGATGCCGAAGGCCGGTCCTGTGGCCGCTGTGACAGTTGCCGTCTGCGCCGGGAAGGCTTCCAAAAGGCGGGGATTGCCGATCCCACGCCTTATCAGGATTCCTGAGCATCGCACCCCCCCGTCACCCGTCACCGGTCCCTGTTAATGGGACCAGGCCGGTTGGCTGTCCTCTCCCGCGTTGCTGTGCAGTATGGCCATGGTCTTGCCGTCCAGGCTGACTTCGGCAAGGACCTTGTGCCTGCCGCGGTGGGTACCGTAGAGGATCATCTGGCCATTGCCGGCGAAGCTCGGATGGTCGCAATTGCCCTGGGCATCCAGCACGCGAACGTCGCTGCCATCCGGCTTCATTACCGCGAGGGCATAGACGCCATCGGTGCGGTGGATGAAGGCAATGGCATTGCCGGTAGGTGAATAGACCGGGCTGGCATTGTAGCCGCCGTCATAGCTCAGGCGATGCACGCCGCCGCCACTCGCGTTCATCTCATAGATTTGTGGTCCACCGGCGCGGTCGGAGACAAAGATGACCTGACTGCCGTCCGGCGACCAGGTCGGGGAAGTATTGATGGCGTCATCGTTGGTGAGCCTACGGCGCTGTCCGGTGCGCAGATTCGCCACGTAGAGTTCCGTATGACCGCCGGAGGAACGGGCATATGCCAATTCTTCGCCATTGGGCGAAAAAGCCGGAGCACTGACAATTTCGCCACCGGGAGCGATGGACTGACGCTGTCCGGTAGCCAGATCCTGAATATAGATGATGGCTCTGGAGTCGGCATAGGTCACATAGGCCAGGCGGTGATTATCCGGCGACCAGACCGGTGAAAACACCGGCATAACCCCGCGCACGATGGGGTGCGGATTCCAGCCGTCGGATTCAGCCACCAGCAGTTCGTAGTTTTCGCCCGTCTGCCGGACATAGGCGATGCGACTGGCAAAGGGGCCGGGCTTGCCGGTAAACGCCTTATAGATGACGTCCGCGACGTGATGCGCGGTCATGTGCAACTCCGCGGCGGAACAGGTGAAACGGTGAGCGGTGAGTTCCTGCCCCGTGCTGACGTTGTAGACGTAGACGTTGACCACATAGCCGCCGTTCAGCGGCTCCACAGAACCCACGGCAAGACCGGTGGCGCCCACCGTTGTCCAGTCGGTCGCCTTCACGCCGCTGGGAGCGCGGGGATCACCGGGGTAGCCCGCCGGGTCAATGACCCGGAACAAACCACTGTGGCGCAGGTCATTGCGGACCACATCGGCAACGGATGGCTGTCCGGCTATGCCTGGACCAAAGGAGGGAATGGCGATAGGCAGTGCCGAGGCCACATTCTTGGTGATTTCCACCGTGAGCGCCGCCTGGGCGGGTAGAACGAAGGCCCATGCCAGCAGAAAAATGGCCAGGGTCCAGAGGCGTTTAGCCATGATTGAGATCCTCCGCATTGAATTTGAGATCGACATTTTTGTACAGGGAATAGGAAAGACCGATAGGCGGGGCAAACGGCGCCGCCTGCTCTACCGCAGAGATCACTGCCCGATCGAAATGTGGGTTGCCACTGGACCGGACAACCACAGGTTGCCCAACAATCTGCCCTTGTGGACTCAGTTGAATCTGCACAACACAGGATAATGCCGCCGAAAAGTGGGTGTCCCATGCATTATACGCCTGGGTACGAATTTCCTGTGCAAAGAGCCCTATCAGACGCTGATTTTCCGCTGCCTGCTGGGCACGAGCCGCCGCCATGTTGGCCTCGGCCCGCAGCTTGGCCCCGGCTTCCATCTGCTGCTGCAGCGCCTTGGCCCGCGCGGCTTCTGCGGCCTTGGCCTGCTGCCGGGCGAGCTGCCGCTTCAGCTCCGCCGCGCGCTGTGCAGCGGCCGCTTTCTGCGTAGCGGCTTTTTGTGCGGCCGCCTTTTCGGCGGCGGCTTTGTCGGCCGTCCGTTGCGCGGCTTTCTCATGCGCAGCGCGTGCCGCCAGTTCCTCAGCCCGCTTCTCGGCGGCCTGTTTTTCCGCAGTGATCTGCGCGGCTTTCTGCTCTGCCACTTTCTCTTGTGCCGCCTTTTCGGCGGCAATCCGGGCGGCGCTGGGCGGGGGCGGTGTCGCCGGCTTTGGTACTGGTACGGGCTTCGGAGTGGGTGCGGGTACCGGTTTCGGCGCAGGCTTAGGCTTAGGCGCAGGGACTGGCTTGGCTAGCGGGACTGGTTGTTGTGGTGTCGGTGCCGCAACCGGTGGCATGCCGCTACTCAGTTGTGCCTGCATCGGGGTGTCTCCGGCGCTCGGCACCTCCATATGAAAACTCCAGAACAAGGCCACCAGTATCGCGCTATTGAGCGCGATGGCCAGTGCCAGCGGCCAGAACGATTTGCGTTCTTTCAATGGCCCTCCTGGCGGGTCAGCAGGCCGACATGGGAAATGCCCGCCTCCTGCAAACGCGCCATGACCGCCATGACCTTGCCGTAATCCACATGCGCATCACCGCCCACCAGCACTTGCACCTGACCATGGCTGACGGCAGCAATATGCCGCACCGTCGCTGCAAGGTCATCCAGGGCAACGGCGCGGTGGCTCTGCTTGTACTGCACCGAGATACCACCTTGCCTGGTCACCGAAATCAGTACCGGCGGTGTTTTATCCGATACCGGTTTGGTCACGCCCTTGGGCAGGTTGACATTCACCCCCTGGGTCAGCAGCGGCGCCGAGAGCATGAAAATCACCAGCAGCACGAGGGTCACGTCGATGTAGGGGACGACGTTCATCTCCGCCATAAGACGCCGTCGTTTCATGGCTGCGTCTCAGGCACCTGCCGATGCAGGATGTTGGTGAATTCGTCCATGAAAACCTCATACTGTGCATCGAGGTTGTCCAGTTGATGGACATAGCGATTATAGGCGGCGGTCGCCGGGATCGCCGCGAAAAGGCCTGCCGCCGTAGCGATAAGTGCCTCTGCGACAGGGGGCGCCACCGTCGCCAGAGTGGCCTGCCCCGCAACGCCGATAGCCATGAAAGCCGTCATGATGCCCCAGACGGTGCCGAGGAGGCCGATAAAGGGGCTCACAGAGGATACGGAGGCGAGGAAAGCCAGATTGTTTTCCAGGCGTCCCACTTCGCGCATCTGGGCAACCCGCATGGCGCGCCGTGCGGCATCCAGGGCGTCACTGGGACGGATTTTATTGCGCTGGCGCTGGAATTCTTCATAACCGGCGCAGAAAATGCTGCCCGCGCCCGTCTCCAGGTTGCTGTTTCCGGAAACATGCTGATAGATCTGGCTCATCTCACCACCGCTCCAGAAGCGCTTCTCGAAGCGTGCCAGGGCCTTGTGTGCGCTGGCAAAGACGGCGAACTTCTGGAAGATGATCGTCCAGGAAGCAACGGACGCGATGAGTAATATGACGAGAATGACCTGTACGACCCCGCTGGCGTGCATCACCAGATGGGTCATGGAGAGGGACTGGGCGGTATTGGCGATGGTATGGGGATCCATAAAATCTCACGGCTGAACAGAAAGAGGAATGGCCTGCAATAATGCCGCAGGGATAACGTGGGGACGAAAACCAGCGGCATCGAGGCAGACCACTTCCACCTCTCCGCCACAGAGCATCCTGTCCCCAACAGAAACGATTTGCCGAAAATCCATGCGCACGGGGCTCTTGTTCACGACCCTGGTTTCCACCCGGAGCAGGTCATTGAAGCGGGCCGGAGCGCGGAAGTCCAGGTGGGCGCGGCGTACCGCAAAAATGATTCCTGCATCCTGCTCCAGGACATCCAGTTCATAACCCCGTTCGCGCAGCATTTCGGTGCGGGCGCGCTCCATGAAGCGTAAGTAGTTGGCATGGTACACCACCCCGCCATGATCCGTATCTTCATAATAAACGCGAACGTGGAAAGTGCTGATGGGATCATTAGCCAGCATCGAAAAGTCCCCCGGGCTCCTTGGGGGCCGTTAGGCCGAGGGCGAGATAGCTGAGTTCCGTTGCGCAGCGTCCGCGCGGGGTGCGAATCAGATAACCGCGCTGAATCAGAAAGGGTTCCAGCACATCTTCGATGGTGCCGCGTTCTTCACCAATGGCCGCCGCCAGACTTTCCACCCCTACCGGCCCGCCGGCGAAGCGGGAGATAACCGCCTGGAGCAACTTGCGATCCTGGCCATCAAAACCGTGCTGGTCCACCTCCATGAGGGTCAGGGCGGCCTGCGCCGTCGCCATGTCAATTTCGCCATTACCGCGTACCTGGGCATAGTCCCGCACCCGGCGCAGCAGGCGGTTGGCGATGCGCGGCGTGCCGCGCGCGCGCCGGGCGATTTCCTGCGCACCCTCCAGGGCTTGGGGCGTGCCAAGAATCTGGGCGGAACGGGTGACGATCTGCGTCAATTCGGCGTCACTGTAGAATTCCAGATGAAAACTGATGCCGAAGCGGTCCCTTAACGGCGAGGTCAGCAGCCCGGCACGGGTGGTGGCACCAATCAGGGTGAAGGGTGGCAGGCTGATTTTGATGGAGCGCGCCGCGGGTCCTTCGCCGATGAGGATGTCCAGCTCGTAGTCTTCCAGCGCCGGGTAGAGGATTTCTTCCACCACCGGACTGAGGCGGTGAATCTCGTCGACAAAGAGCACGTCGTGAGGCTGGAGGTTGGTGAGGATGGCGGCCAGATCACCCGGTTTGTCGAGCACCGGGCCAGAGGTGACCTTGAGACCCGCGCCCATCTCCTGGGCGATGATATGGGCCAGGGTGGTTTTGCCGAGGCCGGGTGGCCCGAAGAGCAGCACATGATCCAGTGCTTCGCTGCGACCTTTCGCCGCGTCAATATACAGACCCAGAGATTCGCGCAGTTTGGCTTGCCCGAGGTACTCCGCCAGTCGACGCGGACGCAGGGCATGATCCACCGCATCATTGTGGGCTTCCTGGGGGTCGAGAGGGCCTCTATCCATCATTCTGGTCTGACCATTGGCGCGCTGGTGGGTTCCAAGAAATCAATGACGTGACAAATTTTGCAGCGACTGACGGATAAGGTCTTCCAAAC
>JAKAVW010000063.1 GCA_021827445.1 Pseudomonadota bacterium | reverse complement strand
CGGGCCATAACTTTCCTTGAGTTCCGCAATCCGTTTCACGTCCCGGGGATCGCTCACGCCACAGAACGCCAAGGCAACCTGCCCCATGGCCAGGTTGATCCGCCGATGGCCATCCGGGGTGAAGACGTAATAATCGCTCTTGGGCGTCGCCATCTGCAGCAGCTCAACCTGCCGGTCATTGAGGCCCATGTCGCGGTACATGGGCAACAGGTCCTGGCTGGTGGCCTCGGCGTTAGGCAGGAAGATTTTGGTATGGCAGACTTCTTTCAAAATGGGCAGCAGCGGGCTTTTCGCCAGGTGGGACAGAGATGTCGTGGCAAATACGACCGCCGCGTTTTTCTTGCGCAGAGTCACCAGCCATTCCGCCAGTTTTGCCAGGAACTGCGGGTTGTCCAGCATAAGCCATCCCTCATCAAGTTCGATCAGCGTAGGGCTGCCGTCCAGCATTTGCTCGATGCGATGAAAGATGTACAGCAATACCGGCCCCGTAGTGAGCTTGGCCTGCTCCGTGCCCGTCAACAGGTGCTCCATCTCGAAGACGGTAAATCGGTTGTCCATGCCCAGGGTATCCGCGCGCGCATCCAGCAACGTTCCTGTGCGCCCCATCCCGGTATAAAAGCCGATGGCCGCCTTGATCTGTTCATCCTGTAGCAAAGAGCGCACGTCCGTCAGGGATCGGCCCTCTTCCTGTGACAGGCCCTCTATGGCGCCATGAATCACGTCCCGCTCTCTGGAGCGAATGGTCATGCCTTGCAATTCGCAACAGGCTTCCAGCCATTCTTCCGCGAATGCCCGTTCCGCTTGGCTCTTGTTGATGCCAGCCAAGGGAGCAAAGGTGAGGTCGCTGAGTTCGCCCGCAATGTCGTAATGGGCGCCGCCCACGGCTTCGCAAAGCGCATACATGCTACGGCCCTTGTCGAAGCCAATCACACGGGCATCCTTGTAACGCCGCCACTGAGCGGCCATGAGCGCCAGGAGGGTGCTCTTGCCGGCGCCTGTCGGCCCCACAATCATCGCATGCCCCACATCCCCGACGTGCAGATTGAAACGATACGGCGTGGAGCCCGAAGTGGCGGCATAGAGCAGCGCCGGAGCCAGGTTTCCGCTCTGCTTCATCAGCGGCGATGGGCATCGCTCGCTACCTGCCCATACGGAGGTCTTCGGTGACAGATCCACGAAGTTTGCCGAGTGCATCAGCGGACGTCGGACGTTCTCCCAGGAGTGGCCGGGGATGCTGCCCAAAAAAGCCTCCACAGCGTTCGTGGTCTCCACCTTGGCGACAAACCCCAGATTATTCAAATAGCTTTCAACACTTTTCACCCGATCCAGCAGAACCTTTTCATCCGCATCCAGCAGGACAACCGTCGCCGTAAAATACCCGAAACGCACCATACCGCTGGAGGCATCCGCTTTGGCTTGCTGGGCGTCGAACGCCAGACGAACGGCCTCTGTATCTTCGGAAGTCGATGTACTAGCCTCACCGGTGAATTGGGCGCCGATCTGACTACCGAGGGTGTGCCGCGCACCAAACCATGCCTTGCGATACTTGTCGATGAGCGGCAAAGCATCCGCTGGATCAAGCAAGATGAACCGGGTGGTATAGCGTAGCGGGAACGGCACACTACTCAAGCCTTCCAGAATCTCTGGAAAACCGTCTTGCGGGTAGCCGATAAATGTCACAACCCGAATATGGCGCCCATCCAGCTGAGGTTCCAGTCCGGCCACGAAGTCGTGACGTCCGATGAGGGCGTCCAGATAGGCGGGGACATGCGGCGGATTGACCGGATGGCGATCGCCGGTCAGACACTCATGAATATGCGTCAATAAATTCCGCTCATCGAGCGGCACCACTTTGCAGCGCGAACTGAACATAGAGAGGATGTTTTCAAAATCCTGACGGTACTTGCCGATAATCGTCTCAAAGCCCATGCCCTTCGACTGTCCTTTCTTCTTAAAAGGACGGGTCACGATGGCGTCGGCCATGCCCTTCTCGGCATCCGGCGGCGTCTGCCAGGCAATCGTGCAAAAGTATTCCGAGAGATAGTGCGCGGATTCCTGCTCATATTGACCGCGGCGTTCATCATCGATGATTTGCGATACCGGATCTGGGAAATAGCAGTCTTGGACTGGAATGTAGCCATTGGCTGGGTACCGGATCGACGTAATATGCACCGACCAGCCGCTACCGAGCCGCGCCAGGGCAGCATTGAGCGTGCCCGACAGGGCATTGATGTTGTTGGTTGACATGGACTCCAGATCCGGGCCGGAAAAACGGAATCCAGACAGAAAAGAGCCATCCTTCTGCAAGGCAATGGCATACGGCCCCATAACGAAATCGTACTGTCCCACGATATAAGCGATGTTCAGCAAATCTGGAAGTGCTCGGACTTTTTTGCGAAATTCCTGAATGTTCAGCATCTGATGGGTTTCCCTTCGTCTTGCTTATGCGTCACTCGGTATCTACCCGCACGGATCCCGAACCATTGACCTGTATCGCCATGTTTCCGGGCAATGCGGTTCCCGCCGCCCATAAAAAAGCATATGCGGAAACTGGCCGGCCAAAGGGCAGGTGATCACCCAGCAGAGCCTGGTCGGGTCCCACGGTGGAAACCTGGAAACCGATGTGTTGGGCGACATACCGCACCGCCGCATCCACACTCAGGTCATACCGCCGGGGCACCATAATGACTTTCTTCAGTGCCATCGGCAGATCATGTGGCGTCCCGAAAGAATGAACGGGGCGAACAATGGGTACCGGCTGTTGCGCTATAGCGGTTTCAGGGATTTGTCCAAGTGCATACCACATGATTACTTGCCCCTTTTTTTCTTACCTTGAGATAACAGTTTGAACGCCTGCACCACGATGCCTTCGCCCAAGCCCTGCTTTTCGTGCGGTTTGTAGCCCTTGGCTTCATCTATCGCAGCGTCCGGATAAAACGGCTGATATTTCCAATGCCGCTCCAGAATTCCGAGGCCTTGAGGATCGTTCTTGGCGGATATGCGCAGGAAATACTGAACGACGGACGCGACGACCAGCATAACGCCCAACGTCCAGGGCTGGCCGAGCATGACACCGATGCCGAGGCAGATGAGCCAGTTATATTGCGTCCACTCTTTTTCCCCGCCCGCCACGAGTAACGGACGGGTCAGAGAGACATGAATCGGCAACCTCCGAGTGCCTTGCGCTTCCATGTGGGCTCTTACAGACCTACCGCGTGCATGGCGATAGTCAGCAGCGGAAGATGCTCACCAATCGTGGCGCCAGCAATACCCAGGTCGGTGACAAAATTATTCCCCATGACCATAACGCCCGCGCCCGCCACCACGCCCAGGATGGTGTGCATGGCCTTGCCGTGCTCGCCCTTGATCCAGATGCCACCCGCAACCACGGTCGACAGACCAATCAAGGTGCTGGCAAGCGGCCCGTGGGTATCCGCATAAATCTTGTTCAGAGGCCCATCCCAAGGCATGCTTCCGCCGCCCGCCGTGCTGGCGAAAGCGCTGCCAATCCCGGCAGCGGTGACGGCGGCGATCTTGGCGACGTTTCCTGCAAACCGCTGGATAAATTTCTTCATGACTTGATTCCTCTCGTTATACAGAACAGGTAAATAGGTGCCGCTCCTGCAGTGGTATAGCACCCTCATTTTTGGTATAGCGCGCGTTTTCTGGCCAGTCGACTGGGGGGACATTTCCAAGCGGACTCCTGGACGCCCGATCGCACCGCTTCCATCGCTGTGATCCGGCGCCCCGCAGGATGACCAGGGTCGCGCTGAATCTGAATGACCAAATCCACGGCCTCGTTGATCAGTTCCTTTTGCGGTGGCACACCTGCCTCTTGGCAAAGCTGATCCAGCCGCAGGAGTGCCGCTTGGGGATTGTTGGCATGCAGGGTGGCCAGACCCCCAGGGTGACCCGTGTTCCACGCCTTCAGCAACGCCAGTGCCGCCTTGTCGCGGACTTCGCCGACGATGATCCGGTCCGGCCGGTAACGCAGCGTGAGCTTCAGGAGCTTGGTGAAGTCCACGCCGGAGTCCTCATAGGTCAGCATGGACACCGTGTTCGGTGCTGCGCATTGCAACTCGGCGGTGTCCTGGATCAGGACAATTCTCTGGTCCAACCCCGACCGTTCGGAGATCGCGTGCAGGATCGCGTTGAGCATGGTGGTTTTGCCCGAACTCGTGCCTCCACTCACCAGAATGTTTTTTCTGTCCTCGACCGCGCGAATGACGTGCTCTTGCTGCCCCTGCGTGATGATGCCCTTGGCGACATAATCATCCAGCGTGAAGACCATCCGCGCCGGAAGCCGGATGCTGAAGGTAGGATTCGGCATGATGGGCGGGATGGCCCCGGCGAAGCGCGCACGGAGAAACTCATCAGGCATCGCGCCCTCGACAATCGGTTTGTCCCTACCCACCGTCGTTTCCCGAAAGTGGGCCATCAGGCCAATAAAATTCAGCACCTTCGCAGGAGGCATCCGCCCCAGCTCCGTGATGCCGGATCCGTGCCGTTCCACGAGTACCTTGCCGTCGTCGTTGACCATGATCTCGATGACCTTTTCATCATGAAAAGCGGCGCAGATGTCAGACCCCAAAATACGTTGCATCTGCTCAACCAAACGCGTGTGCGCTTCGATCTTGGCCTTATCGATGCCTGAGCCCGAACCAACGGTCTCACTCATCACCACCGTCCTCATCCACGGCGATCTTTTGACCCAGCAGGATCGCAATCTTCCGGATCGCCCGAGGTCGATCCCGATCAAATCCGGTTTCCGCCACTTGCTTGATAAATCGGTCATAGCGCTGCAGAGCGGATGCACCGATAGCTTCTTTTTCATCCCCGGAGGGTTCCGGCAGATGGACCAGCATCACCTTGACAAACAGGTCCAGCATGGCGGCTACCGTATCCAACTCGGCTTGCAATGCCTCGATATCCGCCCGACCGGCAAGGATAGTCGCCGCAATACGCCGCTCGAAAGCAACCAGGCCAGTAACATCTTCCGAAGACACCGCATCCATGCCGCGCATGACGTATTCCGTCGCAAGCACCGCATGAGACAAGCGGCGTTCGGCCGCTTCTACCCGCAGCCTCTGGGCATACGCCTCCTCCACCTTGATTCGCGCAAAAACCGGTAATGCCATTTTTCATTATCCTTCCATGTCCACCTTGATGGTATAGCGGCCACCATACGGAGATAATTAATTGATCTCACCAGAACCACGGGCTTTGGCGGGCTTCTGACCACTTTGGATGTTCACATCCGGTCTTGCCTTCTGTTCTTCCGTCTGAAGCTCCGTCGTTTTTGCTTTCCGCAGCTGCCGCGCCTTGCTTCGTTCCAGTAGCCGGGTATGCCAATATGCGGCGAACCCTGTGGAAGGTCCCTGCTCTGCGAGAGGCTTCCCCGCTTTTTCACGCCAGTCCAGGTCATCGTCGAGCGATTGATCCGGGAGCTTCGTTTCACGCCACTTCTGATCCGGGATAGACAGTCCATATTCCGTGATCTTGGCATAAGCGATGGTTTTACCGTCTTTCTCGAAAGACCGACCCTCGATAGCCACCAGTGCCCTGGGTTGCAGATGCTGTTGCGCCCGTTCTTTTTCGATGCCCGCAGTCTGATAAATGAGGTGCGCCTTGTTATCCACCCCTTCCACCAAAATGTAGGACCGGTCATATTGCTCGTCGAGGCCCGTGCCCAGCACACGCCCGACGAGTCGTTCGCCAGGCTTCACACGGGTTACCACGGGCGTACAACGTGGATCGGTCATCAACGCCCGCGCTTGCGCCACCAGCTTCGTGCGCGTCTGCAGGTTCTCCATTTCTTTGAGCGCTTTTTCCCAACCCGCTTCCAGTGCCCAGGTCATGGATCCCACTTTCTCAGCGACGCCGAACTCTTCCAGCTTTTCCAATCGAGCGATACGCAACCGACGCGCCGCCAGCTCTTTATGGGTGCCGGTCAGGGGTTCATTCATGATCGTGCGCGGTGTATGTGCCAGATCCCCGCCCTGTCGTTTCGCAATGTCTCGATCAATGCTGGTGAGCCTACGCATGCCTACTTCGTGCTCACGCGCTTTGAGGACCTCCAGTTCAGACTTATAACCCAGCCTTTCTGTAGCAATATCTTCCGCCATGCTCCGCATCCCGCGCCGGATCAGATCCGGCGATAGCTGGAGACCATCCTTCCCCCGGATCAACAGATGCACATGCGGATGAGAGGTGTTGTAGTGGTCGATAGCCGCCCACTCCACCGATTTGCCGAGTTGCGCTTCAACCCTGTGCATGAATACACGGGTATACTCTTTCAGATCCAGATCGCTGCCGTCTTCCGGGGACAGAATCACCTTGAATAGGTGAGGGTCCCCCTCCTCCTGCCATTGATTCAAACTGGTGTGCAAAGAAACCTCATCCTCTCGCGCATCGAACCCTTTGCCTTTTCCGCCTTCCTTCTGAGCACCCTCGCGTTCCGCATATTTTCCGTGGGCCTGCCACTGGCCTGGCTTTTTATTCGTGACATAAGCCACCTTTACCATCGCCCGCCGCTTCGCGTCCTGGTGAGCCGGTCCTTTGGACATGGGCTTTACGGGATAATGGTTGCCGATCCTTGGCAGATGAAAGCGAATCTTCGGCATGGACCCGCGTAACCGATGAACCTGATTGTGGATTCGGGAGGCCACGGGTCGTCCACGGCCCAGAGGATAGTCTTCCTCGTGCTCATGGCGGTCGTTATTGCGATCCAGCTCTCTTTGGAGCTTTGATCCTATGTAGGTTTTTGGTGTTTTAGTGCTCTTGGGCATCCACTACACCAGGAACGGGGCTGCCACGGCCAACAGCAAAGCAGCGAGAGAGGCCCAGCGGCAATAATTGCCGTATTGCATGTGCCCTTCCGCCCGGAATTCTCTGGCGGCCAGCCAGAGAGCCCCGGCGATCACCGGCAAGAGCAGGACGCCGGCGGGTGCGGCGACCGTGGTGATCAATGCCGCGGCAAAGCCTTTTTCCGCACCCTGCACATACCAGAATGGATACTTGCCACTCTCGATGATGACTCCGTAACCCATACCAAGAGCAAAAGCGATGACCGCCAGAAAAGCGCCCACCAGCATCGCAAATGACAGACGCAGTCGCATGGATGCTTGGAACAATTTACCTACAGCGGCTTCCAGCAAAACCTCCTCATTGATCTTGGGTAACTGGATCAGTGGTTGTTGTGGTGCCGGTTCTGTTGCGAGTTCAGTGGCCACGACTGGTGGAGGTGGCGACTCATCCGGATCTTCTTCAACTTCGCCACCCTGCAATAGTTGCACTTCCCGATAGATATCCTCCACTCTGGCATCGATGCCGTTGAGCCGATCCATGATGGTCGCGAGATCCGCCGGGGACTGCGTATCACCAGCTTCAGAAGCGGCTTTTTGTACTGAGGCCTCCGTCTGGACAGGTTCCGCATCCCCGATCCGGACGGGCCGCACTTTCGGCCCGGCACCATCCGAGGGGGGCCTCACTTTTTTTGCCGCCTGCGGCTTGTCAGCCATATTCAGTAGATCATTCAGACCAGCCAGCGCATCGATGTCAGTCATCCGAAAACTCCTTTACCAGGTAACCCGCGGAAACATGGGCATCCCTGTTCCGTCAACAGTGAACCAGTTGTCAGCCTGCACGGTTACAGACGGCCAACGGCGAGAATGATCCAGATGAAGCTGCACCACAGGAACGCCGGGAATTTTGCGCAACAGCCACCCCATACCGGGCTGATCGGGCCGCTCTGGGTCAGATAAACCCGTGCCCTGGGGGAAGATCACGACATTTCGTCCTGCAGCCATATCCTCCAAGACCCGGCGTAGCGCAAAAGGCCGGCGTCCATCCATAGCCACCATTCGATGGCGGCCGACTAACCACCCGTACATTTTGAGCAGCGGCGCCTTGACGAGATGGCGCGCATAGTCAGGGTCCACCGCAAAAACAGCGTTTCGAATATTCCGTTGCCGGGCAAGCCAGAGCGCCACGGCAGGTCCGTCGAGTATCGAGGCGTGTGGCCGAACCAAAATGAGCATGATGATTTTCTCTTGTGATCGTCTTCCGAAGCTGCCTTGACCAAAAGCGACTTCGGAAGACGCCGGGCTTCCCATCTCCGGCGTGTCAGTTTCATATAGAAGAAAGCGGTTGCTATGAAGGTATAGCGGACACATTGCACCTATGCCGGTTACATCGTTGCTGTTGGTGCCGGCAACGCCAGGATTGTCACCGTCTTCTGAACCATGCCGAATGCTTCCAGTATCTTCATGACGGCGGCCAGGTCTTGACCCAGTTGGCGGCGACAGCGTTCAGCGACATGGGTGGTAACACCAACGAGGGCACTTTCGCATGCCGCCAACATTTCTCTCAGCATCCTGTTGATACGTTTCAAAATCCCATCATCACCACTCACAGCGCCTGGTATCGCCTGTTTCATCGATTCACCAACCGCTGCCGTTACCAGAATCCGCAATGCCGCTTCCAGTGGCTGATCGTGCGACGCGGCCATCCAGTCCGACAAATGTCCGTGGCCCCTCATCACGATGCCACACTCTTTCACCGCCTCAGTCACACGAACATGGTCGATACTGGCCTGCAGGTCAGTCAGCAACTGAATACGGGCAGACAACAGGTCATCTTCACCGAGCGACGCCATCGGCTTGTGATCGACCGCGTACAGAACAGCCAATACGTCCAGCTGCCGGATCATGTGGCGCCCCTTTAACCAGCTAGCCAATTCCAAGCCCTTGCCCTTTGTGTACTTCCTTACTTTTCGAAGGAGCCATGCTGCCGGCTTGCAGTACTTTGTCCTTCAGCTTCTGCTCACCGGCCAGAACTCGGGCATACTCTTTCTCGGCATGATGACCCACCGGTTCCAGTTTGATGCCCTGCTGGACTGCCTGCTTGATCGTCTCGTTGACGAAGGCTGGGGTGCCGTGGATCCGTACCGGTTCCCCGAATCGTTCCCGTGCCGCCATCAGTGCCGTAACGATAGCTTGCTCCCGCTCATCTTTGCCTCGCCGGGTGATCGCCAGAGTGGCTCTGCGGGTGACCGTGATCTGGTCACCGTGGTCTTTCACGTAAGGTGCACCCCTACGGGATGTCATGAGAATTTCCGGAGGGGATTTGCGGGGATACTTTGGGGCTTCTGGCGCAGACCGGTTAGGTGCCGTGTTTTGCGTGAACGGATCCAGAGGCGGCAATTCTGAAGCCTTGGCAATCTCCCCAATTTCCGCTGCAATATCTTCTGTCGGGGCTTTCAAAACATCAGGGGCGGGTAGCGGCGGGGCTTTTTCCTGAACGGCCTGCTCCTTGGGCAGGACGCTGACCTCATAACTGTTGCGCTCAGCATCTATCCATACTTCCTTGCCATCATCGTCCTTGGTTTGAACCCGAACGCTCTTTTTCCCTTGGTTTTCCAGCGTGATGTATTCCCCTGCATTGGCCTGTGCCGATTCAAGTGCGCGCTCCAGATCCACTCCCCAAATCACTTTTTCTTTGCCCGCATGGTCAATCACCCGTGCGTAATAGGAATCAGATTGTTTGTCGTCAAACTGGTAGGGGCTTGCGCCATGCTCCAGAAGATAGAAAGCCCCTTCCTTGGGCAACTCAATCTTTGACTTGTCCACAGGTGCTGCCGGATTTGCTGAGGAATCGATTACGGGTTCCTGTTGAGTCTGTTCGGTGGACGTGTCGACTGCCGAACTCAAGGAATGTTGCCGGCCAATAGGTTCAATAGAAGCATTCCCGTCGCCCATATGAAAATGCACTTCACTACCCAGTATTTCACCGCCGACTTCAGGAAGCTTTTTGACGGCATTCAAATTCGCTTCATCGATATTTCGATAGGCAACAAAAGCACGAGACACCTTTCCATCGGCATCAGCCACGGAAACCTCCACACCCAAATCACCATTGCGCTGAGTTTCCCCCACAGCCAACAAATGCCCCGAAACAATCTTCTCATTGCTGAGATCGATGACGGGCCCCATCGACCCTATGTCATGATCCGGCTCGGCGATCAGTTCCTGATAGACTTCGGGGATCATCCCGTATTGCTGGGCGACAGCTTCAATCAGCTTTTTGTTCTGAATGTCTTTTGGCTGGATGAGCATATCGTGGTTGGCCGCATATTCAGCGGCGCGCAACACCTCTGTCTCGGAGGCATCAATGGCAATGACTTGCCCCGGCCACTTGGTTGCCGCTTCATCCAGCTTGGAAACCAGATCGCCCTTACTGGCCACCGGCACACGTATTTCTCCGTCTTCGGAAGCCGCGGTCAGGATAAACCCTCGGTTTTCTGCAACCATCTCCGCATGCTTCCGGGCTTCGCGTGCTGCCGGAGTATTCGCCTTGATCGTATCGACAATGCCCATGATGATATCCTTTCGTTGCCAGTGAATGTTGCTACTGATGAGGTATAGCTGGCACCGTCGTGGTATATCCATAGTTCACGGCATCAATCACCGGTACATCCCATAACCGTGCCCAGGCGCGCAAGGATGCTCGCTGGATTTCCGGAATGTTGGTTCCTTTTGCCCACCAGTCATTAGCGGCGCCAATAAGGACCTCTGGCGGACTGAACGTCAGCGATAACTCGGGCAAGGTCAACAACTGCTCATAGCAAATCAAATATCCCACCTTCTGCCCATCGACATGGACAGCCTCTCGTCTTCCGAAGACGGCCATGCGGGCAGACTCAATGGGGTTCCACGGATGCCACATGGAGAACGGCACTGGAATGCGGTCAGGCAGGATACGAGTGTGTCCGCCATGAATTTTGAGCAATGCATCGGCGTAACCGCGCCCTTTGGGCACCAAGGCGCCCAGCAGCACGGTTTGCCGAGAATGTGTTGCTGTCCATTGAATTACCGGTTGCCAGACGGCAGCGGTCCCGGGGAGCCAGTACCCCACAATGCTTTCCGGCAGGATCACGACATGCGTGTGTGGATCCGACAGTTTTTTAAGCACCACCGCACGCAGATGGAAAGATAGGATGATGGGAGACATCGGCCCCTTGAGCAGCCCGTGGTGTGTGTCAATAGCCACCCACCCGGCAGGCAGAGCGGGCAGAGGAACTTGGCAAATGGCGATGATGCCCGTGACAACCCCGGCGACAACCCTTGGCGCCCATGTATGGCTGCCAAATATCCTCAGCAACACAATGACAATGAACGCCCCAATCACCAGCACAGGACCGGCAGGGCCAGCTTCAATAGACCCAACCCAGGGGTTGGTCCAGCCAATCACCCCCAAGGGCGGCAGGATATTGATGACTGTCACCGTTACCAGGCCGGCCAGGTGCGGTCCAATATGGGCAGGAAAACGCCGGATGAACCAGTCATAGATAAGGTAAGGCAGGGCCAGTACAGCCGCCGAAGCCACCCAAAAAGCCATCCCCAAAGCCAACCCCGCATGCGGAAAGAAAGTGGCTGTTCCGGATATGAGACCAACGCTTGCCGACAGATAGTATCCGAGAGCGGCGAGATATCGGCTTCGGAAGACGGGTAGCAAGAGAATGAGCAATACCGCCAGCGCCGGGGCATGAGGCCATGCCACCGCACCGATCAGTATCCCGGCCATCAGGCTACGAAGC
>JAKAVW010000062.1:504-11612 GCA_021827445.1 Pseudomonadota bacterium | reverse complement strand
AATGCTTTGCGTTACGGCGGCGGGAGGATGACGGCAGAGTTTAAGAAAATGCCGGGGCATCTCCTGTTACGTCTGTGCGATGCCGGCCCGGGAATCCCGGAGGCGGACCTGGAGAAAGTTTTTGAACCATTCATTCGTCTGGATGATGCGCGCGGGCATAGTGAGGGCAGTGGTCTTGGTCTGGCTATTGCCCGTCAATTGGCAGAAGCGCAGGGGATGCGTCTGCGCCTTTTTAATTCCGCCGGTGGTGGGCTCTGTGCGGAGTTGTCTTGGGCCGTGTAAACGGACACTGGGGCTTGCCGAAAAAGTTGCCGCTGGTTTGGGTGGTGCCGGTGACAGTACCGATTGACGCAGTAATGTGCTCAGGAATATGGTCTACACTGTGGCGGTTGTCTGTAACGAGGGCGATGTTGCGGGAGGTTGCACGGGGGTGCAGGTGAAAAAGATCGGGGATATTGAGTATCTTTATCCGCGACCACAGGTTAGTACCGTGTATTTGTGGCCAGTAGAAGAACCTGAACTTGCCACGAGTATGGTCTTCATTGACGGGGGGTTGGTACGATGGCCTTGGGGTTGGTGGGGAGGCCCAGGCTGGGGATGGTTTAATCTTTGATGGCTTGCGCGGTCTTGCTTAGGGCGGGCAGACCTCTTATTATATACGCTGGTATTTTGCCGGGATGGCGGAACTGGTAGACGCGCCGGACTCAAAATCCGGTGGTGGTGACATCGTGTCGGTTCGAGTCCGACTCTCGGTACCAAAAACTGAAGAAGCCCGGTTTCTCCGGGTTTTTTTGTAACCAGTTTTCCGCTTTTTTCACGGAGCTAGGGGGTTGGTATGGCGATGCAACGGCGGTTGGCGTGGTTGGCGGTGGCAACAGGTGCGGTGGCGATGCTGCCGCTTGGCGGGTGTGTGGCGCTCGTTGCAGCCGGAGCTGGTGGTGGAGCGGTGGCTTACGTGGAGAACGGAGGGGTCGCCAATTTCTACGCGTTCTACCCGACCTCGATGAGTCAGGTCAGTGCGGCGTCCCGTGCGACATTCGGAGAAATGGGCATTCGCTATAATGGTGAAATCCGCAAGGGTCCTTCTGAGTATTTGATTGAAGGTACTACCCAAGATGGGCAGACGGCTAAGGTGACGCTGACTTCCATGGCGACGGATGTTACCAAGGTCAATATCCGCATTGGCACTTTTGGTGACAAGCCATTGTCTTTGCAGTTCCAAAAACTTCTTTCGCAGCGACTGGGAATGGCTGCCAGTGCTGAAGCTCCGGCGGGGGGCGTGCCCTCGGCCAGCAGCCAGCCAACGGTGCCACAGCAGCCTGAGCAGCAAACAATCCCATTACAGTAAGTAATCCACCTTTTTCCATGATTGGATTTGGGTTGCCAGAGATCCTCGCCTCATGGCTTCTGGTAGCTCCAGTGTGGTGTTGTGGGGCTTTGTCTGCGCGCCACTGAGCTTGTGGCCTAACCGCTTCATAAAGTGCCATGCTATGATGTAGCCTATCGTAAGATTCAAACTCGATAGGAACCATGGTGACAGCGCCGCAAGACTGCGAATATATTGAGCGATGGTCTTAATTTTATCCAGGAGTAATGCTGCAGCGGCACAGGTGCAGTTTGCGGAGGTGTGTGGAAAAGGCAGGCGCTGCGGAGTAGCTGGAAACAGCCATGGATTTTGGCGATCGCCTGAGCCTGCCGCAGAAAAATGCCATTGATATAAAATTGTCATAAAAGGTTCATAAAACTGTCACATTGATTTGCTATGGTGACTCCTTCGTTTGAAGAGGGACTCCTATGAACCTGCAATATCTTATTCATCTCGCCAACTATTCAGATGGCGTTCTTTACATACTCGGCATTCTGCTGCTGGTTGAGTTGGCGGTGATGGTAGATCGCTTTTGGTACCTGCGGCGCACCATTCTGCGTGGGCTGGTGTTCGTACAGGAGCTGGGTAGCCATGGTCGGCTGGATCGTGAAACGCTTAATAAAATGACCGAAAGCGCCGGAGACCTGCCCGAAGCCACTTTGCTGCGAATGGCCGCTTCCCATCACGGACAGGTCAAGGGCGAAGCCCTCGCCAGCCGTCTCGAAGAAAGCGTGCTGGTGTTGGCGCCGCAACTGGATCGCCGTCTGTGGTTACTGGACACTATCATCACCTTGGCGCCGCTGCTGGGTTTGTTCGGCACAATTATCGGTATGTTCCATGCCTTTTCGGTGCTGGCTGCTCCGGGACACGCGCCTACGGCGGTCACCGGTGGTGTGGCTGACGCGCTGGTCGCCACGGCGACTGGCCTGTTTATCGCTATGCTCGGTCTGGTGGCTTTCAATGCCTTCAACAATCAGGTGCGGCAGATTCTCCTGCAACTGGATTCCGTAAAGACCATGCTGCTCAATCGGATGGACGGTCAGCCCATGATTACGCCGGACAACAGTGATAAGCAGCGCAGTGAAGTGTTGTCTGTGGCAAGGGCCAGCTGATGGAGCGCCGTTACTTCGAGCAGAAGAAGGGCCGGGTGGAGATCATCCCCATGATTGACATCATGCTCTTCCTGCTGGTGTTTTTTATCATGATCACGCTGCAAATGATCCCCGATAAGGGCCTGAATTTGCAGCTTCCAGCCTCCAGTCAGGCGCAGCAGCTTCCGCGTCCGCACTACACCATCAATATCGATAAGGATGGATCGGTGGATGTGAAGGGTCATCACTATAATCTCGACGGTCTGCAGAAAATGCTCGCTGCTGATGGTGATCCCAGTAAAACCCAGATCACCATTGCTGCCGACAAAAGGGTGCCCTTTCAGGACTTCGTCCATGTGATGGATCGCTGTCAGAAGGCCGGGGTGAGTGATATCGGGATTGCCGCGAAAGCGAGTAATTAGAATAAAGTATATAGAGCCTATAAGTAACTAGACAGATCGGCGCAAAAAAAATCTGATTATTAGGGGGTCCTCTCAAAAGATCATCCCTCCGCACCGGTTGAATTTTTTGTCAGGGTCGAGTGTCGAAAACGTAATTTGAGGAGGAAGATAATCGGTGAATACAATCGTCAGTGATCCATCCTGGGCACCGCAACGTCCGCAAAAGCCGGGAGGGCACTTCGGGCGCGCGTTGCTGGTCGGCGCTGTGTTGGAGGTGTTATTAGTGGGTGGATTGATCTGGGCGAGTGGTAATACGCCACCACCCAAGCCGATGGTAAAGAAGATCATCGCCATTCATATGGTGCAACCGGCACCTCCTAAACCCAAGCCGGTGCCACCGCCACCGAAGCCGGTAGTGCATCCGAAGCCTGTGCCTAAGCCGATACCCCATCCCATTCCGCAGCCGAAGCCGGTAGTGCATCACGCGCCTGCGCCCAAGCCGTTAATGGCCAAAACACCGTTGCCTACGGCACCAGTGGTACCACCTAGTCCGCCGGTAACCACGCCGCCACCGCCACCGCCCCCTCCGGCGCCGAGTATGGCTGCACGTGAAGCAGCGGTAGATCAGTATGCTGGTATGGTGCGCGCCCGGGTTCAGTCCGACGCCCATGTACCGGAGGCTGTCCGGCTGATGCATTTGAGTGGCACCGCCGTGATCACCTTCCGACTGACGCCGTCGGGCCAACTGCTGTGGGCGAAAATTGCCCAATCCAGTGGTGTGGGATCTATTGATAGGGCGGCGCTGAAATCGGTAGAAGAGGGTACTTATCCGCCATTTACCAAGAATATGCCGAAACATGCCAGCAATTTTAATGTGGAAGTGCATTTATCAAGCCACTCCTCGTAGTGCTGGTGTGATAATTTCTGGAGCGCGGCGCATATTCTGCCTTGGCTATCAGAATGGCAGGTAATTACTCAATCATTAAACGAGGGTGTTTTTTATGGGGCAACAAAATCGTCGACAGTTTCTGAAGCAATTGGGACTGGCGAGTGGTGCAGTTATCACCGCCCCGCATCTGATGGGGGTGGTGCATGCCGCTGGGGTTAGTGGCGAAAATCGTCTGCGCCAGGAGATTAAGCATGTGGTGGTGATTTTTCAGGAAAACCGCAGCTTTGACCATTATTTTGGTACTTTTCAGCCGAAAAATGGGCAGCAGGTTATCAATTTACTGGATGCTCAAGGGCAGATTGATCGTCATTTTCTCGGTTTACAGAAAAATCCGGCGGGCATTGCTTATGATGATTTGCCGTTACCTATCGATATTCCGGGTTTCCAGAACGTGCAATTGCCCAATCAACCTTTCCACATGGCGCCCTATATTCCGGCCAAGGGCAATGTGCATTGGGATCCCAAGCATCGGTTTTTCCGCATGATGGCGGAGATTCATAACGGTAAGATGGATCGTTTTGTAGCGCTGGCGGGCGGCAGCAAAACCCATTTATCGCGGGATGAATTCAAAAAAATGAGCCCGGAGCAAATCGCTTTTGATCTGGCTCGTCCCAGTGGACCGGTACTCGGACATTACACCGGTAAAGATCTGCCTTTTTATCATCGAGTTGCCCATCAGTACACGCTTTTTGATCATTTTTATCAGGCGATGAGTGGTGGCAGTACTGGCAATGCCCTCTATCTGGTGGCTGCGCGATCCTGTGTCTATCCCAATGCACCGAAAGATGCGTGTGCGCCCTTTGATCCGAAAGAAGCTGGTGTGGAACACGCCTTTTTCGATCTGCCCTATGACTATAAAAAGATTATGGTCAACGACCTGCCGCCGGTGCAGGGTCCGACTAATGCCGATGATGTGAAGGCACTGAAAATCTCTCCGCCGCCGGAAGCGCAGACCTATGACAATATTGGCGATCGTCTGGATGATGCCAAGGTGTCCTGGGCCTGGTACAACGAAAACTGGGATCAGGTAAAACCTTGGGCACTTAAGACTGCTTTTGGTCCCGGCGATGGCTCGGCAGTGATCGATACCGGTCAGCTATATGTCGCGCATCATAATCCCTTCCAGTACTATCCGCGTTGGCCGGAATATGTAAAAGCTGGACATATACGGGATAGCGACGATTTCCTGGCGGATGCGCATGGCGGCAAATTACCCGGCGTCTCCTTCATCAAAGCCAGCGCTGTCCACGATGAACATCCTGCGAACTGCGCGCCGGTCTATGGTATGGAATGGGTGGAGAAATTGGTGCGCGCCGTCGCCGGGGGGCCAGCCTGGAATAAAACGGCTATCTTCGTCACCTATGACGAGGGTGGTGGTTTCTGGGATTCTTTGCCACCTGAAGTGGTGGATGATTATGGATTTGGCACCAGAATTCCGGCATTGCTCATCAGCCCCTGGGCGCGTCAGGGCTTGGTGGATCATCATATGGCCAGCACTGCAAGCATCCTCAAGTTCATTGAAACCTGTTTTGGTCTGCAAGCCCTCAACCACCGCGACCGCGAAGCCTACGACATGATGGGTGCCTTTGACTGGGATCAGAAACCTAAGAGCTTCAGTGTCTGACCGGTTAGGCTGGCAACGTTAATGCCTTATCCATAGCGAGAAGGCAAAGCCCGGCAACCTTGGGTATGCCATAACGACTATCATCCGGGAAGGGCAGGGTGCTACCGGTAAATGCATAACCGCGCCGCTGATAATAAGCGGCCACTTCAGGACGCTGTTTGATAACCCACAGACGCATACGTTGGCCCGCCCAGGCGCTTCGGGCATATTCCTCTGCAGTATGTAACAACGCATTAGCCACGCCCTGGTTTTGCCATGTCGGAGTAACCGCAAGCATCCCGCATTCGACTACCCCTGCTTCAGCAAGTTGTAAATGGCAGCAGGCAATTATTTCCTTTTTGCTCGCTGCAATCACTAAACAACTGTTCGATTTTGTGGCCAACTCTTCGAGCATCGCTTGATCACAGCGCTGGCCATCCAGTAAATCTGCCTCTGTCGTCCATCCCGCTTTGGCAGCTTCTCCCCGATATACTCCATTGATCAGCGAACAGAGCGCCGTTAATTCTGCCATCTGTGCCGTTCGGTAAAAGAACAATGGTTTTGCGTGCGTTGAAGGGAAGTGACTGCCATGCAGATTATTCGTCATCTGCTGTATTCCCGATAAAAATGTTATTTGTAGGGAGGGCGTCATAACATCTTCATAAAAATGTCATATAGTGTGTGTTATGAAGCCGATAATATGGATTTTATGAATCATGGAAAATACCCTTAATTGGCCAGAATAACCGGTGTTATTAATGATGACTCATGAAACCCGTTTTTAACAGTTTAATATGTTCACTGTTCGGATGCTGTGGGCGGAGAGGATATCAGGTGGCACTACCCCGCGCATGCGCAAGATCGGGATAACCATCCTTCAACCATAGCTCCGGCAGTGTCTCAAGAATCTCTCGTACCAGTTCCGGTCCCCGGAAAATCAGCCCGCTATAGATCTGTAACAGACTGGCACCCGCCCGGATCTTGGCATAGGCATCGGCCGCACTGAGGATACCACCGACGCCGATGATGGGTGCCTGTCCCCGAGTTGCACGATAGAGTTGCGCGATGACGGCATTCGATTGCTCCAGCAATGGTGCACCACTCAGGCCGCCGCATTCGGAGAGTTCGGGTTGGGAGGCCAGGCGTTCTACAGTGGTATTGGTGGCGACAAAACCATCCACCAGAGGTTTCGTGCCTAAGGCCAGAGCAGCGATGGCGTTGAGGTCATCGTCACCCAGATCTGGAGCGATTTTCAGGAGCAGAGGCAGGGGCGGGCGTTGATGCTGCTCCGCCAGACGTTGGTTGGCTGCAGCAATAGCACTGAGCAGTTCCCGTAAAACTTTCTCTCCCTGTAGCAGGCGCAGTCCCGGTGTGTTGGGTGAGCTGACATTGACGCAGAGATAGTCGCCATAGTGAAAGAGCAGTTCCAGCGCGGCGATATAGTCGTCCTGTGCCTGCTCCAGCGGGGTGTCCTTATTTTTGCCGAGATTGAGGCCAATGGGTATAGGGTGGCTGGATAGTGCCGCCAGCCTTTGAGCTACCGCTGCAGCCCCTTCACCGGGGAAACCCATGCGATTGATGACCGCCCGCTGTGCCGGATAACGAAAGACCCGGGGACGCGGGTTACCCGGTTGCGGGCGCGGAGTCACGGTGCCGATTTCAATGAAGCCGAGGCCGAGGGCGGGGAGGGCGGCGGTAGCACGGGCGTCCTTGTCATAGCCGGCGGCGAGGCCCACAGGATTAGGAAAATGCAGACCCCAAAAGTCCTGCGCCAGACGCGGATCGCTGACGCGGTAGCGTCGGGTAACTCGCGCCAGGCTCTGCGGCATGTGCCCCAATGCTTCCAGCGCAGCGATGCTCAGGGTGTGGGCATGCTCCGGGTCCAGCGTAAAAAGCAGGGGGCGCAGCAGACCGTAGCTCATGCCCAATCCCTGGGTGTGAGGAAGTCTTCCTTGAGGCGGGCTTCAGGGCTACCGGCTTCGCCCTGCCAGTCATAGACCCAGGCCGCCAGGGGCGGCAGGGACATGAGGATGCTTTCGGTGCGCCCGCCGGACTGCAGGCCGAAGAGGGTGCCGCGGTCATAGACGAGGTTGAATTCCACGTAGCGCCCCCGGCGCAGGAGCTGAAATTGCTGCTCGCGTTCGCCGTAGGGCAGGTCCCGGCGGCGGGTGGCAATGGGCAGATAGCTGTCGAGGAAGCTGTTGGCCACATCCTCCCAGAAGGCCTGCAGGAAATTTGCGTCGCCACTGAGATCGTCGAAGAAGATACCGCCGACGCCACGCATTTCCTGGCGGTGTTTAATAGTGAAATAATCGTCGCACCAGGCCTTGAAGCGCGGATAAAAGCTGGGATCATGGCGACCACAAGCGGCTTCGAGGGCGCGGTGAAAGTGTTGGGCATCTTCGGCAAAACCATAGGTGGGGGTGAGGTCGGCGCCGCCGCCGAACCACCACACGGATCCCGCGGAGAAAAAACGGTAGTTCATGTGGACAATAGGGACGTAAGGATTGCGCGGATGCAGGACCAGTGAAACCCCGAGGGCGGTGAAGCTCTGTCCGGCCAGCTCGGGGCGATGGGCAGTCGCGGAGAGCGGCAACTGGTCGCCGTTGACTTTAGAGAAGTTGACCCCCCCCCTTTCAATGAGGGCGCCATCCGCCATCATCCGGGTGCGGCCGCCACCACCGCCTGGCCTTTCCCAATGATCTTCGCGGAATTTTGCCACGCCGTCTGCTACTTCCAAGGCGTCGCAGATGCGATCCTGCAAGTCGCGGAGAAAGGTTTCTATTCTGTCTAAGGATGGCTGTTGCATGTGTTCACCCTCGTAAGATATGGCCACTGCGGGCATCAATAATGCGGCTGGGACGGCGCTGGTGCCCCAGCCGGGCTGACAATACCCACAAGGAGCCGCCAAAGTAGCGGTATAAAGTGCGCAGACTGCGGGCCGGTTGTCGGCCTGCCGGGTTGGCGCTGGTGGAGACCATGGCGCCGCCAAAGGCGCGGGATAGCGTGGCAATGGCCGGATGGGTACTGATCCGCACCGCAATGCCTTTATGGTGTCCGCGTATCCAGAAGGGAACCTTCGGTGTGGCGGGAAGTACCAGTGTCGTTCCGGGCCAGAACTGTGCCAGCAGATCCGGGTCTATTCCTTGCGCAGACCAGTAGCGTCGGGTTTCTGCCGCCCGGCCTGCTACCAGAAGAACGCCTTTATGTTGTGGCCGCCCCTTCAGGACCAGAATCCGGCGCAGGGCACGGCGCTGGCGCGGGTCACAGCCCAGTCCCCAGACGCCCTCCGTAGGATAGGCGATGACTCCGCCGCGCTGTAAATGCGCTACCCCCCGGCGAATATCCTGACGGCGTGGATAGCGGGGTAGCATTAGCCGAAAACCAACTCAGGACCGGCGTAGACCGTGGTGACCGATGTCTTGCCGATACTGCAGGCCGGGCCAGTGGAGATTGGCGACGGCGGCATAAGCCCGCTGTTGTGCAATCGTCAGGCTATCTCCCAGTGCCGTAACACCAAGCACCCGCCCACCCGCCGTGATGACCGTGTCGTCGCGTGTTGCGGTGCCGGCATGGAAAACTTTGACGGCATTCCCATGCATGGTATCCAGACCGAGAATCGGGTCACCTGTCAGTGGGTACTCGGGATAACCGGCCGCCGCCAGTACTACACAGAGGGCAGTACGGCTGTCCCAGTCCAGGGCCTTCGGCAGCAGATCGCCGCGAGCTGCAGTGAGCAACAGCGTATAAAGGTCGGAACGCAAGCGCATCATCAGCGGCTGTGTCTCCGGATCACCCAGCCGACAGTTGAACTCCAGCACCTTGGGTCCGGCGGTACTGATCATCAGCCCGGCGTAGAGAAAGCCGCAGTACGGTGTGCGATCTGTCACCAGTCCCTGCGCGGCGGGGCGCATCACTTCACGCAGTACCCGCTCGCTCATGGCGGTGTCGAGGATGGGGGTAGGGGAATAGGCACCCATGCCGCCGGTATTAGGACCCTGATCGTCGTCCAGCAGACGCTTGTGATCCTGCGACCCCGCCAGCGGCAGGACCTGACCATCCACCACTATGGCGATGAAACTGGCTTCCTCACCCTCCAGAAATTCTTCGATGACAATGGGACCCCATTGCAGAAACCGATGCACGGCGGCCTCCGCTTCTGCATGCTCTAAAGCCACGACGACTCCTTTGCCTGCCGCCAGACCATCGGCCTTGACCACCACAGGCAACGGATGGTCGCGCAGATAGTCAAGTGCTGGGCCACGGTCTGTAAAACGCCCGTAACTGGCGGTCGGGATGCCGTGACGCTCCATGAAGGCTTTGGCGTACGCCTTGCTCTCCTCGAGCATGGCGCCTGCAGCATTGGGACCGAAGACCGGAATGCCGGCCCGACGCAGGGCATCACCTACGCCCACTACCAGGGGCGCCTCGGGACCAATGACGACCAGCGCAATATCCAAAGCATGGGCAGCAGCGACCACTTGATCGGCGTCGGTCGGCTTCAAAGCCAGATTCCGGACCTTGATCTCTTCAGCGGTACCAGGATTGCCCGGTACACAGTAAACTTCAGCCACTTCCACCGACTGGGCCATCTTCCAGGCAATGGCATGTTCCCGCCCGCCGCTGCCGAGAACCATCACTTTGACACCCATGGGTGTCCCCCCCTTAACCATGGCGAAAATGGCGGACACCGGTGAAGACCATGGCGATGCCGTGTTCGTTAGCGCTGGCGATGACTTCTGCATCGCGGATCGAGCCACCAGGCTGAATGATGGCTTTCACCCCCGCTGCGGCGACCGCATCGACCCCATCGCGAAAGGGGAAAAAAGCATCGGAAGCCAGCGCCGCACCGTGCAGATCGAAGCCCAGTTCCAGGGCCTTGGCGGCACCGCACCTGGCCGCATCCACCCGGCTCATCTGCCCGGCACCAATGCCGACGGTCTGGCCTTCGCGGCCATAGACAATGGCGTTGGAACGCACATATTTACCGATCCGCCAGACAAAGGCGAGGTCGCGTGCTTCCTGAGCTGTCGGTGCGCGTTTTGAGACCACCTTCCAGTCCGCTTCCTGTTCCATGGCCTGATCAAAGTCCTGCACCAGCAGACCGCCACGCACGCGCTTGTAATCCCAACCTGTCCGTCGCCAGGCGCTGCCATCGTCAAAGGCGAGCACCCGCAGGTTTTTCCTTTTGGCCAAAATGGGCCGGGCATCGGGCGAAATGGCGGGTGCCAGTACCATCTCAATGAACTGGCCGCTCATGAGCTCGGCAGTCTGTGCATCCAGCGGCCGGTTACAGGCGATGATGCCGCCAAAGGCGGATACCGGATCGCCAGCCCACGCGCGTTGATAGGCGCTGAGCATATCTGCTCCCACGGCTACGCCGCAGGGGTTGCCATGTTTCACCACGCAACAGGCGGGCTCGGCAAATTCCATCACCAGCGCGACGGCGGCATCACCGTCCCCGATGTTGTTGTAAGACAATTCCTTGCCTTGCAATTGATGAGCGTCCGCTAGTCCGCCGCCACTGCCGTCGCGGTAGAAAGTAGCGGACTGATGGGGATTTTCGCCGTAGCGCAGGTCCTGGACTTTCTCAAATTGCAGGGACAGAGTCTGTGGGAAGGTTGTCCGGCTGCCATCGGGATTGAATCTGGAAAGATAGTTGGCGATAGCGCCGTCATATTGCGTGGTGTGGGCGAAG
>JAKAVW010000062.1:0-494 GCA_021827445.1 Pseudomonadota bacterium | reverse complement strand
ATCTCCTGCAGCACGGCGGGATAGTCATTGGGGTCGACGAGGACGGTGACGCTCTCCCAGTTCTTCGCTGCCGCACGGAGCATGGTCGGGCCGCCGATGTCGATGTTTTCGATGGCTTCTTCCAGTGTACAATCGGCGCTGGCGACAGTCTCGGCGAAGGGATAAAGATTGACGCAGAGGAGATCGATGGCGGGAATGCCATGTTCGGCCATTTGCCGGATGTGATTGCTGTTGTCGCGCTTCGCCAGCAGTCCACCGTGGATTTTGGGGTGCAGGGTTTTGAGGCGGCCCTCCAGCAGTTCCGGGAAACCGGTGTAGTCGCCCACTTCTTGCACCGCGACACCATCGGCCATCAAGACCTTGGCGGTGCCGCCGGTAGAGAGTATTTCCACGCCGAAATCCTGCAGCCGCCGGGCAAATTCCACGACGCCCCGTTTGTCGGAAACGCTGATGAGCGCTCTCATTATCTCACCCATAAATTCCACGACCTCTGA
>JAKAVW010000061.1 GCA_021827445.1 Pseudomonadota bacterium | reverse complement strand
CACCCGGTGGTCGCCATCTACTCCACCTTCCTGCAGCGGGCCTATGATCAGCTCCTGCATGATGTGGCGATCCAGAATCTGCCGGTGCTTTTTGCCATCGACCGCGCGGGATTGGTGGGAGCCGACGGTGCCACTCATCAGGGTGCCTTTGACATGGCCTATGCGCGTTGCATTCCCAATCTAGTCATTATGGCACCTAAAGATGAGCAGGAAATGCGCGACATGCTCAACACGGGTTTTACCTATCAAGGGCCAGCACTGGTGCGTTATCCGCGCGGTAACGGCCTGGGCTTGACGCTGGACAGGGATTTGTCACGGCGGATCCCCATCGGTAAGGCAGAGGTTCTGCGGGAAGGTAAGGAACTGGCGATTCTCGCCTTTGGTACTCGGGCAACGGCAGCCATGGTGGCAGGTGAGGCCCTCGATGCCACTGTCGTCAATATGCGTTTCGTCAAACCGCTGGATACGGAATTACTGATCGGTCTGGCGCAAAGCCATCGGGCGTTCCTGACTGTGGAGGAAGGCTCACGCATGGGGGGTGCCGGTAGCGCTGTCGCGGAGTTCCTGCTCAACGAGGATGTCGTGCGGCCCATACGTTTGCTCGGTTTGCCCGACACCTTTATCGAACAGGGCGATGCCAGCCAATGGCTTGCCGATCTGGGTCTGGATGCCGCAGGGATCGAGAAATCCGGTAGGGAATTACTCGCATTGCTTGCCCAGTCACCGGCCTGGGCGTAGTATTTGAGCGATTCAGTCTACTATTCCCAAGAGAGGTCCGCGGTGAGAGATTGCGCGGTTGAAGTTCTGGAAGATGTACAGGGTCGCGCTGATCCGCGGGCTATTGCTATCCAGCAGGTGGGTATCCGCGCCGTGCGCCATCCCATGCAGGTTCAGGATCGTGACGGGGCGGTGCAGCCCACCGTCGCTCAGTGCAATATGTACGTGAGTCTGCCTGCGCATCTGAAAGGCACACACATGTCACGCTTCATCGAGATACTGAACGCGCATGAGAACCCCTTCAGCGTGGAGAACTTTGGCGCAGCGGTAGAACAAATGCGGCAGCGTCTGGAAGCGGACTCGGCGCGCCTGGAGATGCGTTTTCCGTTCTTTGTTCAGAAGGCAGCCCCTGTATCCGGTGTCAGGAGTATGCTGGATTATGAGGTGGAACTGATAAGTGAGGTTACTCCGGCAGGTTATTACCTGACCGTCGGTGTCATGGTGCCCGTAACCAGCCTTTGTCCTTGTTCCAAAAGCATTTCGGAATATGGTGCCCACAACCAGCGTGCCCATGTCTGGGTCCATGTGCGCGCCCGCGAGACGGTCTGGATTAAGGATATTATTGATCTGATCGAAGCGGAGGCATCCTGTCAGCTTTACGGCGTGCTGAAGCGCCCCGATGAAAAATATGTCACGGAATACGCCTATGACCATCCCAAGTTCGTGGAAGATATGGTGCGGGATGTCGCGCTGCGGTTGCAGGAGGAACCGCGCGTGCAGTGGTTTTCGGTTTCTTCCGAAAACTTCGAGTCGATTCATAATCATTCGGCTTATGCTATGATTGAAATGGAAAAATAACCTATGGCGGGAAGCAGCATCGGCGAATGTTTCCGGGTCAGCACCTTTGGTGAGAGCCATGGTCCCGCTATTGGCTGCATCGTCGATGGCTGCCCGCCGGGCATGTCGCTCAACGAAGCCGATATCCAGATTGAGCTGGATCGCCGCCGCCCAGGTCAGTCACGCCATACCACCCAGCGTCGGGAAGCGGATCAGGTCGAAATTCTCTCCGGTGTCTTCGAGGGCCTGACCACCGGTACGCCCATCGGACTGCTGATTCGCAACACGGACCAACGCTCACAGGATTACAGCAAAATCAAAGACCTGTTTCGTCCTGGTCATGCCGATTACACTTACTTGCAGAAATATGGCCGGCGCGATTATAGGGGGGGCGGGCGCTCCTCGGCGCGGGAAACGGCGACCCGGGTCGCTGCCGGGGCCGTCGCCCGTAAGTTTTTGCGCGAGCGTCTTGGCGTGAACATACAGGCCTGGATGGCGCAGATGGGTTCCATCCAGGCCGAGGTTTTTGATGCGGCAGAAATCTCCCGCAATGACTTCTTTTGTCCTGATGCCCAGGTTGCGATTTGTATGGCCGACTTTCTCGATGCCTTGCGCAAAGAAGGGGACTCCATCGGCGCGCGGGTAGATGCGCGCGTAACCGGCATGCCGGTCGGACTCGGTGAACCGGTCTTTGATCGTTTGGAGGCGGATATTGCCAAGGCGATGATGAGCATCAACGCGGTCAAGGCCGTAGCCATGGGCGATGGTTTTGCCGTGGTAGAGCAGCGGGGCAGCCATCATGGGGACGCGATAACCCCCACGGGATTTCAAAGTAATCACGCGGGCGGTGTTTTAGGTGGCATTTCTTCCGGGCAAGATCTCACGCTGTCCGTGGCCATCAAACCGACCTCCAGTATTCGCATCCCGCGGCAAAGCATCGATGTGCACGGTCAACCCGCCGAAGTGATCACCACGGGTCGCCATGATCCCTGCGTCGGCATCCGCGCAGTCCCTATTGTCGAGGCTATGCTGGCGCTGGTGATCATGGACCACTGGATGCGTCACCGCGCCCAGAACGCCGACGTGCAGGCACCCCTGCCTCCCATCTCCGCCTAAGTTATGCAGGCAGACCGGGAAGGGGGCTGGCTCGCCACCTTCTATTTCCTGTACTTTTGCGCGCTGGGCGCGTTCATGCCCTACTGGGGTCCGTGGCTGCATGCCCAGGGCCAAGGCCCTCTGGCCATCGGCGTCCTCACCGCCGCCGTGCAGTTCAGCAAGGTGCTGGCGCCCAATCTCTGGGGCTGGCTGGCGCACTTCTGGGGAAGTCGGCGGATCGTCCCCTGGGCGGCGCTGATTACGGCGGCGGGTTTTCTCTCCTTGTGGCTGGCCCACGGTCACTTTCTGGCCCTGCTGCTCATCACACTGACTTTTTCTTTCTTCTGGGCGGCGACGCTGCCCCTGGTGGACGCCACCACCATGGACTGGGCACAACGCCGCGGCACCGCCTATGGGCGCATTCGACTCTGGGGCTCCCTCGGGTTTATCGCCCTGTCACTGGGCATGGGCGGGCTGATCGCCCGCTGGGGGATGACCGCGTTTTTGCCTGGCATCGCCATTTTTCTGGTGGCCGCATGGTGGGCCAGTCGCTATTTACCCTATGGTGCGTTGCCAGCCGCCGATACACCACGCCCCCGTCTCAGTGGCACACTCCGCCATGTAAGCCTCTGGGTTTTCCTGCTGGCGGGTTTGCTGGAGCAGGCCAGCCATGGCGCCTATTATGCGTTCTATTCTATCTACGCGGAACAACACGGTCTGGGGAGTGCCGCTGTCGGGATGCTGTGGGGATTTGCAGTGCTTTGCGAAGTCGCCTTTTTCTGGTGGGGGGATCGTTTTATCCGGCGCTGGGGCGTGCCCCTGGTATTCACCGGCGCATTTATTCTGACCGCCCTGCGCTGGGGGGTGATTGCCTGGTGGCCGGGACTGATATGGATCATTCTGGTGCAGACCCTGCACGCGGCCAGTTATGGTGCCTTTCATCTGGCGGCCGTACATTGGTTGGCGGACCGCTTTCCCGGTGCGCTGCGCGGGCGCGGTATGGCCCTGTATGCGAGTATCGTTTATGGTTTGGGAGGAGGTCTGGGTGCGCTCGGAGCTGGCTGGACCTGGGCGCATTGGGGCGGACAGGGCACCTTTGCCGCAGCAGCACTGCTGGCGCTTTTGGGTGCGTTCTTCCTGATCTGGGCACTACAGCCCGCACCGACGCTTGAAAAAGAGGCCGGATGATCCCATTTCCTGAGCAATGCCAATCTATGGGAGTGACTCCATGCGTACCGATAAACTGACCACCAAATTTCAACAGGCTTTCCAGGATGCCCAGAGTCTCGCCTTGGCCCAGGATCATCAGCAGATGGAACCCGTCCATCTGCTGATTGCTTTTCTTGATCAGGAAGGCGGCATCGCCCGGCCGCTCCTGTCAAAAGCCGGCGTACGGGTCGACGCCCTGCGCAATCAGTTGAACCGCGCGCTGGAGTCCATGCCGAAAGTACAAGGGCATCCGGGCGAGGTGCAGGTGGGCCGCGATCTCACCAACATGCTCAATCTGGCCGACAAGATGGGCCAGAAGCGCGGCGACACGTACATCTCCACCGAACACTTCCTGCTGGCCTTGATGGACGACAAGGGCGAGGCTGGGCGACTCCTGAAAGAGGCGGGTGCCACCACCAAGGATCTGGAACAGGCCGTCCACGATCTGCACGGCGGGGAAAAAATCAATGATGCCAATGCTGAAGAGCAACGTCAGGCGCTGGAGAAATATACCATCGACTACACCGAGCGGGCCAGTCAAGGCAAGCTGGACCCGGTGATTGGCCGTGACGACGAAATCCGCCGGACCATTCAGGTATTGCTGCGGCGCAGCAAAAATAATCCGGTCTTAATCGGCGAGCCGGGGGTGGGCAAGACGGCTATCGTCGAAGGACTGGCTCTGCGCTTGATTAACGGCGAAGTGCCGGAATCTTTGCGTGATAAGCGCCTGCTGGGTTTGGATTTGGGCGCACTGATTGCGGGTGCCAAGTTCCGCGGCGAATTCGAGGAACGCCTGAAGTCCTTGCTCAATGACTTGGAGAAGAGTGAAGGCAAAATCATTCTTTTCATTGATGAGATTCATACGCTGGTTGGGGCAGGAAAGGCCGAGGGCTCCATGGATGCGGGCAACATGCTCAAGCCAGCGCTGGCGCGGGGTGAATTGCATTGCATCGGCGCCACCACCTTGGATGAATACCGCAAATATATCGAAAAAGATGCGGCTCTGGAGCGCCGTTTCCAACGGGTACTGGTGGACGAGCCCAGTGTGGAAGACACCATCGCTATTTTGCGTGGCCTGAAAGAACGCTATGAAGCCCATCATGGGGTACGCATTACCGATCCGGCGCTGGTCGCCGCGGCACAGCTTTCACACCGCTATATCACTGACCGTAATCTGCCTGACAAAGCTATAGATCTGATGGACGAAGCCGCCTCCCGCATTAAGATGGAAATCGATTCCAAACCTCAGGAGCTGGATGAACTGGAGCGCCGCATCATTCAGTTGAACATTGAGCGCGTGGCGCTGGAGAAGGAGAAGGATGAAGCCAGCCGCAAGAGACTGGGTATTCTGCAAAGTCAAATCAGTGAATTGGATCGCAAATATCAGGAGTTGGAAGAGGTATGGAAAGGCGAAAAGTTGGCCATCGAAGGCACCTCGCAGATTCAGAAAGAGCTGGACCGCAAGCGCGTGGAACTGGATACAGCGCGTCGCGCCAACGATTTAGAGCGTATGGCGGAACTGCAATACAGTTCTATTCCGGCATTAGAGGCGCAACTGCGCAATGCGGAAATTCGCGCAGAATCAGGTGGTTCAAGTGCCAAACCTACCCTGCTGCGCACGGAAGTCGGCGAAGAGGAAATCGCCGAAGTGGTCGCCCGGTGGACCGGCATTCCCGTCTCTAAAATGCTGGAGGGCGAGAAGGAAAAACTCCTGAAAATGGAAGAGCGTTTGCAAGCGCGGGTGGTGGGCCAGAGCGAGGCCGTCACCGCTGTGGCCAATGCCATCCGCCGCTCCCGGGCAGGGCTGTCTGATCCCAGGCGCCCCAATGGTTCTTTCCTTTTCCTGGGTCCCACCGGCGTGGGAAAAACGGAGCTTACCAAAGCCCTGGCCGAGTTTCTCTTTGACAGTGAAGATCATCTGGTGCGTATCGACATGAGTGAATTTATGGAAAAGCATTCAGTGGCGCGCCTTATTGGCGCGCCTCCCGGATATGTGGGCTATGAAGAAGGCGGGTACCTGACCGAGGCGGTGCGGCGTAAACCTTATTCCGTGGTGTTACTGGATGAGGTAGAAAAAGCCCATCCGGAAGTCTTCAACATCCTTCTGCAGGTACTGGATGATGGTCGGCTCACCGATGGCCAGGGGCGCACGGTGGATTTCCGCAATACCGTCATCGTCATGACTTCCAACCTCGGTTCCGACCGGATTCAGGAGTTTAGTCGCAAAGGGGACTATGACGGTATGCGTGTGGCGGTAATGGATGTGGTGCAGGATCACTTCCGCCCGGAGTTCCTCAACCGCATTGATGAGCTGGTCATCTTCCATCCGCTCACCGCAGTGCAGATCCGTGAGATTACCGGGATTCAGATGGGCTTTCTGCGGGCACGTCTGCGCGAGCGGGATATGGATCTGGTACTCAGTGATGGCGCACTGGATCGCCTGGCCGAGGTCGGCTATGACCCCGTCTATGGCGCTCGTCCCCTGAAAAGGGTGATTCAGCGGGAAATCGAAAATCCCCTCGCCCAGAAACTCCTGCGGGGCGACTTCGGACCCGGTGAGATTATTGAAGTACTTCTTGAAGGAGACAGCTTTATCTTTGTCGGGCGGCGCCTGCACTGAGTGTACGCCGCGAAATAGCGGCGGTCCGACCGGCGATCCCTGCGTAGAACCGTGACAGGTTCTGCGTCATCTGGTTTCGCTCCAGATAACCGATAAAGCGTATCAAACCGGCTAAACCTTAGGATGCACAAGACACAACTCCGGCAAAGTAAAAAGGATCCAGCCTTCATGCCGGAACCCCTTTAGTCTGCCAGAGCAAGATGACATTTTGATGGCGCTGCCACAATATGCGGTACGCAGAGGCGCTTATTTTTTTGGGGTGGCCAGGTTCCGCAAAGTGCCCTCATCTTCCAGCGTGCTGATGTCCTGGGTGACCTCTTCACCGCGGGCAATGGAACGCAGCAGGCGGCGCATAATTTTACCGGAGCGGGTTTTCGGCAAGGCGTCAGTGAAGCGAATGTCGTCAGGACGGGCTATCGCCCCGATCAGTTCGGTCACCTGCGCCCGTAGTGCCGCACCCAGTTCGTCGCGGTCGTCCCCCTGATGTTGATGTTTCAGTATAACAAAAGCACAAATAGCCTCGCCCTTGATTTCATGAGGAATCCCCACTACCGCCGCTTCCGCGACCGCAGGATGCGCCACCAACGCCGATTCCACCTCCGCCGTGCCCAAGCGATGTCCGGAGACATTGAGCACGTCATCAATACGTCCCATCACCCAGAAATAACCGTCCGCGTCGCGGCGCGCGCTGTCTCCGGCAATGTAGTAGCGATTATCAAACTTGGCCCAGTAGCTCTCTACATAGCGCTCCGGATTACCCCAGACGCCCCGCAGCATGCCTGGCCACGGCCGATCAATAACCAGATAGCCACCGGCATCGGGGGCGGTGATGGGGTCGCCCTGGTCATTCACAATGCGCGCGCTGATGCCGGGGAGGGGAAGGGCGCAAGAGCCTGGCTTGTTGGCTGTCACGCCGGGCAACGGGGCGATCATGTGCCCCCCGGTTTCCGTCTGCCACCAGGTATCGGCTACCGGGCAGTGCCCGCCGCCAATCTGTTCGTAATACCACATCCAGGCCTCCGGATTCATGGGTTCGCCCACCGAACCCATGAGCCGCAGGCTGGAAAGATCATGGCGCTGCGGCCATTCGTCGCCCATTTTCATGAAGGCGCGCACTGCCGTCGGTGCGGTGTAGAGAATGCTGATGCCATGCCGTGCGATCATTCTCCAGAACCGATCCGGCTGCGGGTGCATGGGTGCCCCTTCATAAAGGAAGACGGTGGCCCCATTAGCCAGCGGACCATAGACCACATAGCTATGGCCGGTGATCCAGCCGATGTCGGCGGTACACCAGTAGACATCCTCAGGCTTGATATCGAAAACCCAGCGGGTGGTGAGCATAGTCCAGAGCAGATAGCCTGCACTACTGTGGAAAATTCCCTTAGGTTTGCCGGTACTGCCCGAGGTGTACAGAATGAAGAGCGGGTCCTCTGCCTGCATGGGCAGGGCAGGGCAATTGGCGTCCATACCGACGATGGCATCCTCCCACCAGATATCACGACCTTCCTGCATATCGATGTCGACGCCGGTACGGCGCAGGACAATAACCCGCCGCACGGAGTGTTCATGCTCTCGCAGCAGCGCTTGATCCGCATGGCGTTTGAGTGGTATGACCTTGCCTGCACGCCAAGCGCCGTCGGCGGTGATCAGCACCTTGGCATCCGTATCCTCCAGGCGATCCTTGAGGGCTTCCGCCGAGAATCCGCCAAACACTACCGTATGGATCGCCCCGATCCGCGCACAGGCAAGCATGGCGATCACCGCCTCTGGTACCATAGGCATATAGATCGCGACCCGATCGCCTTTTTCTACGCCTTGATGTTTGAGCGCGTTGGCAAAAAGGCATATTTCGCGGTGTAACTGCGCGTATGTCAGAGTCTGGACGCTGCCATCCTCGCCCTCCCAGATCAGTGCCGCTTTATGGCGCGCAGCGCCATGCAGATGGCGGTCCACACAGTTATGCGCCACATTGAGCTGGCCATCGCTGAACCAGCGATAGAAAGGGGCCTGCCCCGCCTCCAGCACCTGCTGAAACGGGAGATCCCAGTCTAAATACTCGCGCGCCAGATCGCCCCAGAAGCGATGAGGATCTTCTATCGCCTGACGATTCAAACGGGCAAAGGTTTCCGCATTTATATTGGCCTGCCGGGCAAAATCGGCGGGGACGGCAAAGGAGCGGGTTTCAGCTAATGTAGAGTCAATCGATGGGGGCATGAATTACTCGGCGAGGGCGTCAATACGGATGAACAGACAACGCTTAAACATAGCACTGCGCAAACACTGTTGCCACTCAATGTGGCCAGTTGTCTCACGCTGTTGCTGCTTCCTGTACCATATTGCCTTCCAGCACATAGAGTTCGGCTTTGGTGAGTGCTGCGGGCGTCCCGAACAACACCAGCACATCCCCTGGCTTGAGTACCGTATCAGGAGAAGGTTCGCGCCCGCGAATCCCATGGCGGCGCACGGCCACGACTGCCACCCCGAAACTGGTCAGGTTCAGTTCGCGCAGACTGAGATGGAGACCAAAAGCTGTTTCGCCCAGGGCAATAGACGCCAGTCGCGCCGAACCCTGATCTTCGCCCGGCTCCGAGCTTCCCCAGAAGGCCCCCCGAAAAAACTGGTAACGCTCCTGCCGGAAGCGTCGTACCCGGCGTAGCACCGTACTGATCGGAAAACCAATCAGCAACAGGGCCTGCGAGGCCAGCATCAGTGCGCCTTCGGTCACTTCCGGCACCACTTCATCGGCACCGGCGGCCTCCAGCTTCTCCAACTGACTGTCGTCATGGGCGCGGACGACTACCGGCAGATCGGGCCGCAATTCCTTGATAATGGACAAAACCCGCTGGCTCGACGTAACGTTTGCATAGGTGATCACTACGGCTCGCGCTGAAAAAATCCCTGCTGCCTGCAACACATCGCGGCGACTGGCATCACCATAAAAGATGGATTCACCCGCGGACTGCGCCTGGCGTACGCGTACCGGGTCCAGATCAAGGGCCACAAAAGGAATACCTTCTTCTTCCAAGACCCGCCCCACGCTTTGTCCCACCCGGCCATAGCCACAGAGCACGACATGGGCCTGCAAATTCGCCGAGCGGATGTCAGCCAGTTGCTGATCGCGATGGCTGCGATAGCTGCCCACCAATTGGCGCGCCAGCCAGCCATTGCGCTCCACCAGGATGGGCGCCAGCATCATAGACAGGAGCATTCCGCCCAGGACCGGTTGCAGCACGCGGGCAGGCAACAGTTGGTACTGATTGGCTAACGCCAGCAGCACAAAGCCAAACTCTCCCGCCTGCGCCAGCACAATGGCTGAACGCAATGCCACGCCCGGCTCGTAGCCGAAAAGACGGGCGAGTCCCCAGACCAGTGCGCCTTTTAGCAGCAGAATCAGGGCCAGCACGATCAGGACCCAGCCCAGATTCGCCCACCACGCCGGCAAATCCACAAGCATGCCGATAGTAACAAAAAAGAGCCCCAGCAAAATGTCGCGGAAGGGCGCGATATCCGCTTCCACCTGGTAACGGTAAGCCGTCTCAGAAATCAGCATTCCTGCCACAAAGGCTCCCAGGGCCAGCGACAATCCCGCCTGTTCGGTAACCCATGCCAGACCCAGGGTTACCAGTAATACGTTGAGCATAAACAGCTCTGTGGATTTACGATTAGCCACGAACTGAAACCAGGGCCGCATCACCGGCCTCCCGATCACCAGCAAGACCAACAGCACCAGCACCGCCTTGAGTCCGGCCATAGCCAAATCATGGGGCAGATTAGTGGTCGAACCGGCGAGGGCAGGGATCAGAATCAGTAGTGGCACTACGGCCAGATCCTGGAAAAGCAGCACACTCACCGCAATACGCCCATGCCGGGTTTGCATTTCCATTTTTTCGGCCAGTGCGCGCACGACCATGGCGGTGGACGACATGGCCAGAATTCCGCCGAGAATCACTCCGGTCTTCCAGGAAAGTGGGATGAACAAAGCGATCCCGACGAAGACCAGACTGGTCAGGACCACCTGGGCCAGCCCCATTCCGAACACCAGACGACGCATACTCAGAAACTGCGCCAGACTGAATTCCAGTCCGATGCTAAACATCAGGAAAACCACACCGAAAGCAGCGAGTTGCCGGGTACTGGCAAGATCCGGCACTACGGCCAAGGCGTGTGGACCGAGAATGACGCCGGTCAGAAGATAAGCAAACACCGCCGGCAGGCGCAGGTAACGCAGAAAACCAACCAGCAGCACCCCGGTAGCCAGGAGCAGGATGATCGTCAACAGACCGTGGTCTTGCATGTTCCTCCTCGGATATGGCAGCACCCTCTTTGGGGCGCCCTTTATTTTTTGTAGCAGGAATGGAGATAGGTCTGAGCCCGGATAAAGGAGCAGGGCGACGGCGCCTTATAGGAAGACGTTTGCTTTCTGCTATCATAGCTGGAAAAGGAGGATCACGCATGTACATCGTCACTGGCGGCGCCGGTTTTATCGGCGCCAATCTCGTGCAGGCCCTCAATCAGCGGGGCATTACGGACATTCTCGTCGTGGACCACCTGACCCGCGCCGACAAGTTTCTCAATCTCACCGATCTGGAAATTACCGACTACATGGAGGCAGAGGCTTTTCTGCGCCTGATAGAGAATGGACACCTGAAGGGTGTCGATGCCATTTTTCACGAAGGCGCCTGCTCCGACACCATGGCCACTGATGGCCGTTACGTCATGGAAAACAACTTCGCCTTCAGCAAAACGCTGCTACATTGGTGCCAGCGCCACAATGTCCCCTTTCTCTATGCCTCCAGCGCCTCCGTCTATGGTATGACTGGCGCCTTCGTCGAGGCGCGTGCCGCGGAATCTCCGCTCAACATCTACGGATTCAGCAAATTTCAGTTCGACCAGTATCTCCGACGGATGTGGGCAGACTTGCGCGCCCCGGTGCATGGGTTTCGTTATTTCAATGTCTACGGCCCACGCGAGTTCCACAAAAATCGCATGGCCTCAGTGGCGCTGCATTTTTTCAAACAATACCGGCTGGATAATCATGTTCACTTGTTTGCGGGTACGGATGGCTATGCCGATGGCGAGCAACGGCGTGATTTTATCCACATTGACGATGTGGTTGCCGTCAATATGCACTTCTTGGATCACCCGCACAGCGGAATCTACAATGTGGGCACCGGGCAGGCGCAGAGTTTCAACGAGGTGGCGGTCGCCGTCATCAATAGCCTGGAACGGCGCGCAGACCGCCCGGCACAAAACCTGCCTGCACTGCAGAAAGCGCAGACTATTCGCTACGTCAGCATGCCCGAGGCCCTGAATGGCAAATATCAGAGCTTTACCCAGGCAGAAGTGAGCAAGTTGCGTGGCGCGGGATATGCCAAACCCTTCCTGACGGTGGAGCAGGGGGTGGA
>JAKAVW010000060.1 GCA_021827445.1 Pseudomonadota bacterium | reverse complement strand
TGATCACATACACGATGTAACGATCTCACCCACCTTCCGATCGAAGCGGCTGATCGTTTCATCCATGTGCGTCAGCCTATGTCGTTTGGCCAGATATTCCAGCGTATTGAAATATACTTCGCTGACAGCATCCGGGCCTTCTCGCACAAGGATTCTGCTGGGCAGGTCGATGGCGAGCGTGGGTGCTGCCAGCATCAATGGCGTACCACCTTTCGGATTACCAAAAACGATGACCTGCGTTGGCGGCATTTGGAGACCCGCTTCATGAGCCGCCTGAGTGTGATCAAAACGCGCAAAGACTATGAACCCAGCCTTCTGCAAAGCAGCATCGAGTGCCGCTATTATTTCCGTTGGTGCACGGGACGAGCACCAGGCCAACACGCCAGGCACAGAAGACGATAACATCCTGAGTTTTTTTGTGTCAGTCGTACTATATCACCGAACGCATTTTAGCGCGTACCAGTTGATAGGGCCGAATCAGATAATTGAAAGGTACTGTCCAGATATGGACCAGACGACTGAAAGGAAACAATAAAAAAACTGTCATACCGCAGAGCATATGAATTTTGTAAATCATCGGAATATTCACAATGAGTTGCGGATCAGGCTGGAAGATCGCGATGCTACGCACATAGCGAATCAGGATTTCCATGTCCTGCACATGACCGCTGATGGCATCGGGAACACTGACAAATTGCGTAATCAAACCAAAAGTGAGTGTAATGAGCAACCACACCAGGATAAAGATATCCATGGAACGACTGGCGTAGCGGACCTTGGGATCCAAAACCCTGCGCAGCAGAAGCATAACCCCGCCGATCATGGCCACGACTCCGGCCGTGATACCAGCGCTGGCGGCAATCCACTGATGTTCGACAGGGTTAGCACCGAGCCATTCCAAGATATTGGTGAGAAAGCCGGTGAAATGTCCGAGGAAAAGGGTAAGAATCCCTACATGCCAGAGATTGCTGGCCCACATCATATAGTGCTTGGAGGCCAGAAGCTGGCTCGAATAACTGCTCCAGCCGTATTGTTCCCGCTCGTAGCGAATGACAGAGCCCAGCAAAAAGATGGTTCCCGCAATGAAAGGATAGACGCCAAAGAAGAAAGTATTCCAAGACCAGTTCATAATGGTGCTCCAACAGGCATGGATGACAGGAAATGGGCGCGATACAGAACAGGTTCTAACAAGACCGCATAAGGACTCTGACTCTCCTGCAGGTTGTCCCGCAAAATGCCGATGCCCTCAGCAGCACTCCCCAGGAAAACCCGCGCCTCGTCTGGTTCCAGTGTCGCCGCGAAATCCAGCACAACCGGCAGATAATCCGGCAAGGCCCGATCCTCGGGAAGCCAGCCGTGTGCCGAGTAGTGATCGAGAAGTCGGACGAGCACCGTGCCACGCTCCCGATCGTCTTCGGGAAGCAGATGGTTGCTCAAGTGCAGGTCGCAGCGGGGATTCCAGTCGAAAGTATCCACGTAGAGTGCCTCCAGCTGCAAAGGCGCCTGTGCCTGCATCCACTGTATGTGCCCACACAGCATGGACTTTTCGCCTCCCTGAAAACCCGATAAGGTATCAAGTGCTGCCGCCATCTCCGGCAGGGCCTGCCGCAGATCGGCATCAGGATAATCCAGAAGAAGTGCCACGAGGTGTAACACGGGCTGACGAAACATGCTTAGGATTCCCTGTGCCGGACAAAATGCAAGGGCTGCACATTGGCAACCGGAGTCTCCTTGCGACGTTTGGGGAAGAGTTCTCCAGAACTAACCCCCGTACTGCTGTCATTGCCGAACACAAAACCATTCTGTCCCTGAAAATCATAGGGATCATCCATCATGGTCTCCTGATGACTGGTGGGAATGACAAAACGGTCCTCGTAATTGGCGATGGCCAGATATCGGTACATTTCCTGCGCGGTTGCCTCGTCCAACCCGGCACCCGCCAATACCTCCTTATTGGGTATGCCTTGCACATGTAGACCGCGCTGATAGGCACGCATGGCAATAAGCTTGCTTAGAGACTTGATCACTGGTTTATGGTCGCCTGCAGTAAAGAGGCTGGCCAGATAATCAATAGGTATACGCAGGGATTCCAGGCGAGGAATGATGTCCTCCGCTTTCTTAGGGATATGCCTCGGAGAAATCTCCCGACCCATAGGCGACAGAGGAGGGATATACCAGACCATGGGCAGCGTACGGAATTCTGGATGTAAGGGTAGCGCAATTTTCCAGTCCATTGCCATTTTGTAAATAGGCGAACGCTGCGCCGCATCCATCCAGGAATCGGGGACGCCATCCAAGCGTGCCTGAGCGATGACCTCTGGATCATGGGGGTTGAGAAAGATATCCATCTGCGCCTGGTAAAGATCCTGTTCGTCCTCCTTTCCAGCCAGTTCCGCAATGCGATCCGCGTCGTAGAGCATGATGCCGTTGTAGCGGATACGGCCCACGCAAGTATCCGAGCATATGGTCGGCAAACCCGATTCGACCCGGGGATAGCAGGCAATGCATTTCTCCGATTTGCCTGAGTCCCAATTGAAATAGACTTTTTTGTAGGGACAGGCAGAGATACACATGCGCCAACCGCGGCAGCGGTCCTGATCGATGAGGACAATGCCATCCTCTTCCCGTTTATAAATGGCGCCAGAGGGGCAGGCAGCGACACAGGCAGGATTCAGGCAGTGATTGCACATGCGTGGCAGGTAAAAAAGAAAAGTCTTTTCAAACTCACCCAAAAGATCTTTTCCGGGAACGTCTCGCAGGTTGTAATCAACGGAGCGGGTTAGATAACTGCCTCCTAGTTGATCTTCCCAGTTGGCACTCCACTCGATTTTTTCCATAACCTGACCACTTACCAGAGAAATGGGGCGACCAACAGGAGCAGTTTCCGCCAGTGGACTATCGAGCAAATGGGCATAGTCATAGGTAAATGGCTCGTAGTAATCAAGGATCTCTGGTAGATGCGGATTAGCGAAAATAGTCATCAATTCCCAGAAACGATTCCCCTGTTTCAGAGTTAGCTTGCCATTTTTCCGAATCCAACCACCATGCCATTGATCCTGATTTTCCCAGTTTTTCGGATAACCAATGCCGGGTTTGCTCTCTACATTGTTGAACCAGATATATTCGGTACCCCGGCGATTAGTCCAGGTATTTTTACAGGTGACTGAACAGGTATGGCAACCGATGCACTTATCCAGATTGAATACCAGAGCAAATTGCGCACGCACTTTCATAGGATTCCCTCCACAGCCTGACGCAATTCCTTCTCTAAGGCTTCACTCAAGGGCTTTTCCAGCCACGAGATACGCTCATCGCCGACCTTGCGGATCAGCACCTCTGCATCTCGTTGACTACCAACTGGCCCATAATAATTTAGTGTCCAGGCTAGTTGCGCATAGCCACCGATCATGTGGGTAGGCTTGGGAATGACCCGGGTGGCGCTGTTGTTGATGCCACCGCGCTTGCCGGTGCTGGGCGCGCCCGGCACGTTAAGCGTTTTTTCTTGTTGGTGATACATGATAGCCACGCCCTCGGGGATACGTTGACTGACTACCGCGCGCGCCATGAGCGCGCCATTTTCATTAACGGATTCCAGCCAGTCGTTGTCTGAGGCACCCAGACGTTTGGCATCTTTTTCGCTGATCCAGATATGCGGTCCTCCCCGGGAGAGATGCATCATGCGCAAATCGTCATGGTAAGTACTGTGAATACCCCATTTATCGTGGGGGGTGAGGAAACGCAACACAATGCCACCTTGCTGGGCAATATCTTCGGGCAGACCCGCCACCGCATGCGTTGTGAGAGGAGGACGATAGGTACAGAGCCCTTCACCGAAATCCAGCATCCATTCATGGTCCAGATAAAATTGGCCGCGACCAGTGAGTGTCCGGTAGGGCGTGGCATAATGCACGTTCACATAACCGGCGTTATAGCTCACCTCTTCCGACATCAGGCCGCTCCAGGAAGGGGAAGAGATCACCTTGCGTGGTTGTACCTGCAAATCGTGGAAGCTGAATTTTTCACCCCGGCGATCGGCAGAAAGCCCAGTAAGAGAAAGCCCCGTTTTTTTGCCCAAGGACTCCCAACCTTTATGTGCTACCTCGCCATTGGTTTCCGGGGAGAGGTGTAGCACCATGTTACAAGCGTTGATATCGCTTTCCAGAGAAGGGCGTGGGGCATCTTTTTTATCTGTGGAGGGAAATATTCCGTTTATGGCCAACAGCTCGGAGATTTCCTGACCGGTCTCCCAGCGCTCGCCCTTGGCACCATTGCCGTGCTTTGCCAGCAAGGGTCCAATACTGCTGTACTGTTCATATACTCGTGGATAATCCCGTTCCACGATTTCCAGTTGGGGACAAGTGCGTCCCGGCTTCGGGCGCTGCCCATCCCGTTTCCAGTCACTGACCCCCACAGCCTGACCCAGTTCGCTAGGAGAATCATGGAGCAGCGCAAGGGCCAGCAAATCCTTGCGCTTCCCTAAGTGTTTCTCAGCCAGAACCGAGAAATTTTTTGCCAGATGCCGGAAAATTTGCCAGTCACTCCGGCTGTCCCAGCCTGGATCCACGGCCGCACCAAGCGGATGGATGAAAGGATGCATATCGGTTGTATTGAGGTCATCCTTTTCATACCAGGTAGCCGTTGGCAGAATAATATCGGAATAGGCTCCTGTACTGTTCAGGCGAAAGTTGATATCTACCATCAGATCAAGCTTGCCCACGGGGGCTTTCTCGCGCCAATGAATCTCCTGGGAGGCTGCACCTGCACCGTCTTTGCCCAGCACAGCATTCTCTGCGCCGAGGAGGTGCTTGAGAAAATATTCATGTCCCTTGGCATTGGTGCCGATAAGATTGCTGCGCCAGACGAAAAGATTGCGCGGCCAATTATCGGGATGGTCGATATCTTCGCTGGCAAAGGACAGGCGCCCACTTTGCAGTTCATCGACTACGTAGTCTGCAACACTCTCTGCATTTTGAGCCCCCACCTGTTCAGCGGCCTGGGCAATATCCAGAGGATTCCGCTGAAAATGTGGAGCAGCCGGAAGCCAGCCCAGGCGTTCGGCTACCACATTGTAGTCCGCCAGAGTATGGCCCCGATAACGCGCTTTGGCAGCAGGGTGCATCAGGCTGTCCGCTGTAACCCGCTCATAGCGCCACTGGTCCGTATGCAGGTACCAGTAACTGGTACCTGCCGCCTGACGGGTATGGGGATGCCAGTCGCTGGCGAAAGCCAGCGGTAACCAACCCGCCTGGGGCCGCAGGGCTTCCTGGCCAACATAATGGGCCCAGCCGCCGCCGCTTTGCCCGACGCAACCGCAAAGATGTACCAGGTTGATGATAGCCCGGTAGTTCATGTCATTGTGATACCAATGGTTGGTGCCCGCACCGACGATCACCATGGATTTACCTCTGGTCAGAACCGCATTTTCCGCAAACTCCTGGGCAATCCGTATACAATCTGCCTGAGGAATGCTGGTAATGCTTTCCTGCCAGGCTGGCGTAAAGAGACGATTGACATCACCGTAATCCGTATCGGTGTTGCCCTCGATCTCGAAGCGGTTGACCCCATACTGGGCGAGGAGCAAATCAAAGACCGAACAGACTAGTCGCTCACCGCCGACACATTGCAGGCGACGTGCAGGCACCTTGCGTTCTACCAGATGCGCCTCTCCGTCGCTATTACCATAGTCTGGGAAAACTACGCTGACCACTGCATCTTGTTGTCCCAGGCAGGACAATTCTGCCTTGATGGGCTCGCCTGTCGCAGCATCTTCGGGCAGGAGATTCCATTTGCCCTCAGCCTTATCCCAACGAAAACCGATGGAACCTTTAGGGCAGCGGTAACTCCGTGTGCGCTCGTCGTAGACAATGGTTTTCCACTCGGGATGTTCTTTCTGACCCTGCTGGTCAGCAAAGTCGGAAGCTCGCAGGAAGCGATCACTGGCATAACAACCATCGTCAAGGGGGCGCAGCAGCAGCTGCATAGGCAGATCAGTGAAGCGACGGGCGTAATCCTGAAAATACGGTATTTGTTTCTGCAGAAAGAATTCCTGCAGCACCACATGGCCCATAGCCAGAAAGAGCGCGGCATCGGTGCCAGCTCGTACCGGTAACCATTCATCAGCGAATTTGACATATTCCGCATAATCCGGTGCCACCGCCACTACTTTGGTACCCTTATAGCGCACTTCCGCATAGAAATGGGCGTCCGGTGTGCGAGTGGCCGGGATATTGGTTCCCGCCACAATGATATAGGTAGAGTTGTACCAATCCGCTGATTCCGGCACATCTGTTTGTTCTCCCCAGACCTGAGGCGAAGAAGGTGGCAGATCGCAGTACCAGTCATAAAAGCTGAGTGGCACGCCGCCGATCAAAGAGAGATACCGGGTTCCTGCGGCGTAGCTAATCATCGACATGGCGGGGATCACCGAGAAGCCGGCAATACGATCCGGTCCATAGCGCAAAATGGTATAGATATTGGCGGCAGCGATAATTTCATTCACTTCATCCCAGTTGCTGCGCACAAAGCCACCCAGGCCCCGTACCGCCACGTAGCTACTGCGTTTATGTGGATTTTCCTGGATGGCCCGCCAGGCCTCTACCGGATCTTTCCCGGTAGCCTTTTCCTGGCGATAAAGTTCCAGAAGGCGCCCGCGGATCATGGGATGTTTGATCCGATGCGGACTGTACAAATACCAGGAAAAACTGGCGCCTCGCTGACATCCGCGAGGTTCATGGTTAGGCAGATCGGGACGGGTTTGCGGGTAATCGTGCGCCTGCATCTCAAAGACCACCAAGCCGTTTTTGACATGGACATTCCAGCTGCAACCTCCGGTGCAGTTGACGCCGTGGGTGGTGCGTACCACCTTGTCATAACGCCAGCGGTGTCGGTAAGCGTCCTCCCAGAGACGATCATCCTGAAGTTTGATGCCGTGGCCATCAGCGAAAGACTCTTGGCGCCGGACCAAAAATTTCAGACGATCCAGTAAATGGCTCATAGCATACTCCTTAAGTTAATGAATCTGCTTTTCGCTGAAGGCGATGTATCATGATGATGTTTTTACAGAGAACGTGCGTTTTTGTTCGGGGAAGTGTAACCATGCTGCCAACCCGAGACTGGCTATGGCCAGCACGACATACACAAGAAACCCACGGGCATAACCTATCGTGCCCCAACGCTCGGCAAACCAACCAAGGAGAGGCGGTACGGCGAAACCACCGAAGGCGCCCAAACCACCCACCCATCCTGCGGCACTACCCACTGCTTTACCCACATATTGTGGCACCATCTTGAAGACAGCAGCATTGTTGACACCCATCCCCGCAGCAATCAACAGCAACCCCGGGATGCTCAGGAAAAGGGTATCCGAAAAGCTGGTAATAGCAGCTCCAAGCAGGAGGCAGAACAAGCTGATAACGGCTACAGGCTCTCCGCCCCAGCGGTCGGACCAGATGCCACCTGGGATGCGGATTAACGAGCTGAATAAGGCGAAACCAGCGGCAATGAGCGTTGCAGTGCCGAGAGGAAGGTGAAACAGTTCGTGACCATATGTTGGTAGCCAGGCAGTCAGCGCGAGAAAACCGCCGAAGGTGGTAAAATACAGCAGTACCAACGGCCAGGTCTGCCATGTTCTGGCGGCGAGCTTCAGACCTTCGATGGCCGAGTCATGGGGAAAGAGTTCTTCACCCTCAGTTTTAGCGCCTTGCGTTGCATCCACAACACTTGCACCCTGATGCCTGAATTGAAAATGCCAGGCGTTATGTCCCAAACGGATGTAAGCCAAATAAGCCGGAGAAAGCCCCCAGCGGTTGGTCACCCAAGGTAAAAAAACCGTTGACAGGGCAGGGGAGGCATTGCCTAACCCGGCAAATATGGCGAGAGCCCGTCCCTGCTGTTGGATAGGAAACCAATAAGCGACCTGTCCGATACCTACGGAGAAGGTCGCAATGCCACAACCCGCCAGCGCGCCCAAGAAGAGAATCAGCGGATAGGCGGCGGGTCCTAATCGATCGGGGTATAGCGTCAATAAAACGGTATAAAGCCCAAGTAAGCCGAGCAAAGCGAGACTCAAAAGAATGATAAAAGGCCTTGTGCCGCCTTCTCTGTCTACCCAGGCCCCAAAGGGAATACGTAGTAAGGATCCTGTCAGCATGGGAATAGCCACTAAAATCCCCATCATGCTTGGGGTTAAGTGCATAACCGTTTTGAAGGCCGCAGCAGTAGGACCAAAGAGAGACACTGCCCCAAAACCAATAAAAAAACCTAAAGTTGCACCCCATAGTGCGGCATTAGGGCTGCCTTTGGCGGGTTTGTAACTGGGCATGCAATTCCTTATCGATATCCCAACAGTGCTTTCAGGATAGAAGACGATAGGCGATTTCGCCAGAATAGTCGTGTCGTCTACGAGTTGTGCCAAGCGATCAAGCGGACGAGGAGTCTGTCTAACCTTCAGTTTATAATCCGTAGTTCAGATAAATCGACTTTTGTAAACGCTGCATGAAGGAATATGGGCCATGACGTATATTCTTGTTCTGGATCAATGAATTGTAGACGGAAATGGTCGAGAATAACCGGACTGTTCCAGCCAAGATTGGAGGTGCTATGATGAATGTCACAGATCTTCTGCGCGCCGATGCCATATGGGCTTCGACTATACTTTCGCATGTGCAACGAGACCACAAGGAATGAAACTGATCGCTGAACCGGCACCGTCCTTCGATGATCCCATAGGCTTGCTGCGCGCTTGCCACGAGCGAATCATCAGTCACTGCGACATCTTGGAGCGACTGGCCGAGCACCTGAGCCAAGTCGGAGCCGACCCGGAGGCCCAGCAAGCGGCCGCCCGTATCCGTCGCTATTTTGAGATTTCGGGTCCGGCACACCATGCTGACGAGGAAGTACAGCTCTTTCCGTGGCTACTCGCGCAGGCAAAATTTCCAGACATCTTGCGCTCATCCGTCGCCAATCTTGCAGCCCAGCACCGGCAATTGGAAGCCACTTGGCAGACATTGGCTGCGGATCTGGTTCAAGTGGAGGCAGGCCAAGTTCCTCACCTTTTGCTTGTGGAACCTTTCGTCTCTATGAACCGCGCCCATGTAGCTCTGGAAAATGGCGAAATCTTTCCCATTGCCGAAAAACTTCTCGATCTCAGCACAATGCGTAGCCTCGGTATGGCTATGGCTACACGTCGCGCCCTGGTGGAGAACGAGACCCAATGAGCATTGGTCAAGGGCGACGGCCGTTCTGGGTGTTGTTCATCCTCCCCGTCACCCTGCAGCTGGTCACGAGTCTGCTCATGGCCTGGGGTTGGGCCGGATGCCTGGAGTTGCACCTTGCCGATGGGCTCGCTGCCAGCACTTTTGTCCTCGGGGAACGATTTTGGCCGTGGAAGGATTATTCCTTACCCTGGCCGCATCGTTGCGGCCAAGGAGGGGGGGTATGACGCACGTGGTCACGGAATCTTGTATCCGCTGCAAATATACGGACTGTGTCACTGTCTGCCCGGTGGATTGTTTTTATGAGGGCCCCAATTTTCTGGTGATCAATCCGCACGAATGTATCGATTGCACCCTTTGTGTGGCCGAGTGTCCAGTAGATGCGATTTTTCGCGATGTTGATATGCCAGACGGCATGGAGGAATATCTCGACCTCAATACAGATCTCGCGGCGCGATGGCCGGTCATTATCCAGAAAAAGCCAGCCTTGCCCGACGCCGAGCAGTGGCGCCATACGCGCGACAAACGCCAATATCTGGATACTGGTGAACAGGAGGCCGACTTGCTTCTACCCGAACCCTCGTTGCCCCTGGCAGAATACCAACGAACGCCTGAATTCACTGCGGAGAATGCTCCTGCTAGCCTGCGCCATGATCACCGCACCAAGGCTGGAATCTGGGGGCGCCTGATTATTTTGGAGGGTCAGCTACGTTATTGCCTTGAGGACGGCAGCGGCCGTGCCTGGACCTTGAGCCCGGAGCGGCCGGGTTGGATCCCCCCGGACCTGCCGCACCGAGTTGAGTTTCTAGGTCCTGTGCGCTTCTTCGTCAGCTTCTGGCGCTGATAGGCTTTCTGTCAGTAGTCATGAGTGATTACATCGGTCGGGACGCAGAAACATGCGGGATAGCCAGCCCAATTCGGTTGCTTTGGGATCCCCCACGAATCTCACATTGCTCGTTATAGGAGAACTTAACATGCTGCTTTATCATGGTGCCCGTCCCAACCCTCGCGCGGTACGAATGTTCTTGGCCGAAAAGCAGCTGGTTATACCCATACGCGACATGGATGTGGATGGCGGTGAAAACCGCAGGCCCGAGTTTGTCATTCGCAACCCTGCCGGACAGGTTCCAGTCCTCGAACTCGATGATGGTAGCTGGATCGCAGAAACGGGAAAGGGTTTTGAAATGTACAAAACCCGTATGCTGACTGGTCTTGCCGGAATGTGTGCCAGGACTAGTAGCCTTGATGGAGGACGGCATGCGATGGTTGAATGCTCTGTTGTCGGAGCATAGCACCATCGTTCCACGGCGCTTGACCATAGCCGACATAGTTCTATTTGCCGCCATCGATTTTGGTGCTGGGGTTGGTTGGCCCTTGCCCCATCTGGCCCGCTGGTTTCAGGGAATTATCGTCCTTCGGCCGAGTTCAGCCTGCATCCGCGTTCACGGCAGACGGGCATCCATTACTAACCACGAGTCCAGCATAATCCTCATTTTTTGAAAACTGGATCTTCAGCCCGGCGACGGTATCTACCTTGATTGCGCCAAATCCAATGGCGACCCATCGCCAATACTCGGGAGGTCTGATGCAGAATACAAAGGTATATCGCTTTGTTGTAGGTGACCATGTCACCTGGAACTCGGAGGCGGGTTCGGTCACGGGCGTGATTACTGGCATTCACACCCGGAATTTTCCTGTACATGGCTATACTCACCACGCCACTCCAGAAGATCCTCAATATGCCATCCAAAGCGATAAAAGTTGCCATGTCGCCTATCATAAGGGCGGCGCACTGCGCCTTCTGGGGGAGGAGCCAAGTGGTTGAGCAGCCTTTCCCAGGGAAACGAGTGACATGAAAGGGATGGAGAAGGGTCTGGTTCGTCTACTGGATACCGCCGCAAAAGATCTGGCCCCAGCTTATTTCGCTCTGGTGATGGCCACGGGTATCGTCTCCCTGGCGGCCCAGGCCATAGGCATTCCGCTCCTCGCTCGCTCACTTTTCTGGCTCAATGGTCTATTCTACGGCGTATTATGGTGCCTGACGCTCTGGCGCATCATGCACTTTGGAAGGCGGCTGGGTGTGGATCTCAAGGATTACCAGCGCGGTCCTGGTTTCTTTTCCGTGGTGGCCGGATCCGCTATTCTCGGCAGCCAGTTCGTCCTTTTGGCGAACGAGGAAATAACGGGGATGCTGCTCTGGGGGCTTGCCATGGCCCTTTGGCTGATACTGAAATACGGCATCTTCACTGCCTTCACCATCCAGAAACATAAGCCTTCTCTGGATGGGGGCATCACCGGTACCTGGCTTTTGGCAGTGGTTGCCACCCAATCCGTCGCTGTGCTCGCCGCGCTGCTGGATGCCCACTGGAACCCCGTGCATCGCCTGGAATTCAATTTCATCGCGCTCTCCCTGTGGCTCTGGGGCGGCATGCTCTACATCTGGATCATGGTCATCATTTTTTACCGTTTCAATTTCTTCCCCTTTGCGGCGGAGGATCTGGTACCGCCCTACTGGATCAACATGGGGGCCATGGCCATCTCCACCCTGGCGGGCTCCCTACTCATCGTCAACGCCGCCATGGCCCCCTATCTCCACTCCCTTCTCCCCTTTCTGAAAGGTTTTACAGTCTTTTATTGGGTCACAGGAAGCTGGTGGATCCCGCTGCTGGTCACCCTGGAGATATGGCGCCATGGTATCAAGCGGCTTCCCATCCGCTATGATCC
>JAKAVW010000059.1 GCA_021827445.1 Pseudomonadota bacterium | reverse complement strand
GCGGACTGGATGACCTGGATGATGGGAGATACGCCAGCATGGGGTTCGATGTATAACGGCATTATGCGCATTCCTTTTGGGGCTTACAGGTGGCAACCTTCAGAAAATCGTTCACCTGCTTCAGAAACCGCTCCGCTGCGGTTTTGCAGGTGACGGATACCGCCGCGTTCTGAAATCCGCGATGTTGTGCGATGGCATATTGCCAGTATCCTTTGCGGGTTCCAGGCTGCCGTCTGCAAGACCGTTTCGGGCGCAATTCCAAAGTGGAAATGCGCCCGCCTTTCGCATTGCGCACCGAGAAAATATGCGACTGGCCGCGATGGCAATCCCCGTCATAACCCGCCACGCAATGTTGCATGACATCGCCCTCCTCCCGCAATGCTTCGCTGCTGGTTAATTCCACGAATTGCCAGCCACCTTCCATGGAAATATCATGATCCATAATGGGTTTCCATCTATAAGATGGGCGCGGGCTTATCTGAAAGATGTTTACTTCCATCGGACGGTGCCTATGCCAATATTGCTGTGAACGGTTGGCCCAGGCGAGAACCGCTTCCTTGCGCTTCGCGGGACTTTTTATGTCTTTCGTTACGTCCAGGTACCCTCTATGCAGAGATCCGCGACGCTCGCGCACAAGGAACCGCATCCAGTCATAGACCAGCCCACGGTCAAAGCGCATATCCTTTGCCAGCCAGTGATCTATCTGCGCTAAAATCCGGATATCTTCCGGATGCCGCGCGGGTGCTCCATGTTGGTGTGCCATGACTTTTTTGACGATATTGCTGAACGTGACGCCCGATGGTGGCTTCTGGCCATTCAGCAGGTTCAGTATGGCGGCGAGTTCCGCGGACGCCTCCGCATTTTCGTTTTCGATGTCGCCGACCAGATGACGCATGGCGTTACGGAATGTCATGGGGCTGGTTTCCGCCATGCGGTGCAAGGTTCTCACGCCGGACTTATGGATGCCGTGCGCGCTCAGTGCGGATGGGAGTTGCCTGGCGTATTCCCGGTAGTCCGCCGATATTCCAGTGGCCTGCTCGACGAAGTGCCGTATCCACGGCACCCAGGATCGCCCCAACAGGGGGTGAATGGCGTACAGCAACTGATAGGCTTTTTGTTCCAGTATGGCGTCCATTACGACGTTCTCGTTGACGCCATAAAGGCCTCCCGCGTTGGTACAGGCGATCTTCCATGCGGCCTCTGGCAGGGTCTTTTTGGCGCAGCCGGCGGTGATGATCCGGTGAAAAAACCATGTTTCAGACCGCAGGCTAACGGGTATGCCCCAAGTTCGCACTTTGGCGATCTGCATGGCGCGCCCCGTGATCTCCCGCAAATCTCCTGCCAGGTTATAGCGGTTTGTACCCGCCTGGATGCCCATCACCGCGTAGATTTCTTCGATCAAAACGTTGTTATAGGCGTCGGTCAGCCATGCCGCATTGATGCGCGTATTCCAGGAGCGCACCTCCGCATAGTCCGGCGACTCCCAGAACGGGTTCGCATGGGCCATCATCCGGCGAAATTGCACGCTCTGCTCGTGATCCGACCCTGCAAAAAATGTGAAGCTGTTTTTGCCTTGCGCAATTTGCATGATGCGCGGACATTTCGCCTTTACTTGCGGGATGACCTGCTGTGCAATGAGATAAGAGGATGTTGGCATGATTTTTCCTCACAGTGCCATCTATGCTGCTTCGCGCTGAATCCACGCTGCGAGCCATCCCGGATCTTCCCATGCGCCTGCACGCACCATGCAGACCAGAAGTTTTTCCACTGCACTACCGGGCACTGCGTCTATCCATGCATGAAAATCAGGATCATCGTCGTAGGCATCAATCAATGCTCCCATGGAGGCGGAATATCCCACCACCAGATGCCCAGCATCGACGTTCCGGAAAATGCGATCAGCGATGTGCTGCAGATTGGCCATTGCCTTTTCCTTTCTCTTTTTTCGACCGTGTTGGTGTTTTGCCGCTACCGCCTCTTCCAGACTTGGGTGAAACCGCACCCACATTGATCCTGGTTTTCTGGGCAACCTGTATCAGTACTTCAACAAAACTCTGCTGTTTCTGTTCAAAGACGTCAGCCCGCACGCGACCGGCGGCAATGGCGCTCAACACGTCTTCCCACTGCGCCGTGGTGACCGGGTCGGTCAGCACCTTGGGTAGCACATTGACCAGAGATCTACCGATACCGGTGCTCTGGAGCGCCTTGCTTTTGCGCTCGATAAATCCGCGCTCCAGCAACTTCTCGATGATTGACGCGCGCGTGGCCTCGGTGCCAAGGCCGGACGTTTCCTTGAGCTTCTTTTTGGCCTCCGGATCCTCGACATATTTGTGAATGCTGGACATGGCCTCGATCAGCGTGCCATCAGTAAATCGTTTCGGCGGCTTCGTCTGCTTGGCCTGCACATCGCTGGCCACCACCTGCAATTCATCCCCCTTCAGAACCACGGGCAATCCCTGCTGATCGTCCTCATCCCCGTCTTCGGAAGCTGATAACGCGTATACGGCCTTCCAGCCTGCCGATACCGGCACCTTGCCATTGGCTTGCCACTTTTGCGTGGCGCAAACGAGGACAATCTTCGTGGCCCGGTATACATAAGGTGGATAAAACTGCGCCAGATAAGACCGGACAATCAGGTCGTAGACCTTTTGCCGGGCCTCGCCGAGCGTCCCTTCCACCTCGCCCGTGGGGATGATGGCGTGGTGCGCCGTCACCTTGCCGGTATCCCAGATACCACTTTTCAGCTTGGAATCCGCCTTGGCCACCAATGGGCCATACGCCGGATGCTTAGCCAATGCCGACAGTACCCGTCCCGACTCGGCGAACTGTTCTTCCGGCAGATACCGGCAATCCGTCCTGGGGTAACTGGCGGCCTTGTGTTCTTCATAGAGCGCCTGGGCGCAGTCCAGTACCTGCTGCGCGCTCATCCCGAACTTTGCGGAACAGGCCTTTTGCAGCTCAGACAGAGAAAAGCCCAGCGGGGCCGACTGCTTTTGTTCCTTGCTCTGGAAGTCCTCCACGACCGCCTTTCCAGCCCCCTTCGCGGCTGCCGCAATGGTGTCGGCAACCGATCTGTTGGTCATCCGGTTCTCTTCGTCGAGACCTGGTGCCCCCTCGACGGGCACCCAGGCCGACCAGAACGATGTTGGGCCTTTGGCCGTCTGGATGCGGGGCACGAAAAAGTCCTTGGCCTTGAACTGTTCGATGGTCTCATCCCTGCGCACGATCAATGCCAGGGTGGGCGTCTGCACCCGACCGATGGACAGCACGCCAGAACCCGTATTGACCAGGGTAAATGCGCGAGTCAGATTCATGCCGACCAGCCAGTCCGCCCTACTGCGCGCTTCCGCCGCAGCGGACAGATTCCGGTACTCCGCATTATCCTTGAGCGCCGCCAGCGCCTTGCGCACCGATTGTTCGTCCAGCGCAGCCAGCCAGATCCGTTTCGTGGGGCCTTTCCAGCCCATTTCTTCCAGTATCTCATCCACCAGCAACTGCCCCTCGCGGTCCGGGTCACCGGCATTGACCACGGTATCCGCTTGCTTGAGCAAATCCCGAATCACCTTGATCTGCGCCCCGGCGTCCGCCTTGGGTAACTTGATCCACTGCTCTGGAAAGATAGGCAAATCCTGCAAACGCCATCGCTTTGTTCCTTTGCTGTTCAATGGTACGTCATCAGGCGTGTAATATTCTGGATCTGCTTGCTCAAAAATATGACCGCGTGCCCAGGTGACGACATTACCCCCGCCACACACAATATGTCCGTTGCCGGATTTATGCGGCCCAGGCAGATACTGCGCAATACCTTTGCCGAGCGACGGCTTTTCAGCGATATAGAGTTGCATCAAAGATCATTCCCTTTGTTTGTCGCTGTACTAAGCAGGTATTGCACCAAAGCCGAAATACTGGAACCGTGCGGCAACGTCTGCAGCCTGCGCATGGTGGCTTCATCCATGGCGATATTCACGGGGTGCAAGTCCAAGGGCGGATTACTGCGGCTGCGCCGCCTTGCGCGTTCCAGCAATTCTTTATCGCTCAGTTCCTGCATGGATTTTGATACTCGTCTGCTCCGCTCCGGCATGGGCGGGAGCCCATCCGGAATCGCGTCGATATCCAATCGCACAACGACGTAACTTTGCATCACTTATTTCCTTTAACGGTACGGGTTGATCATCGCCGCCAACGCCGGGGCGGAGGGCGTCTCGGGGGCTTCCTGCGGTGCCGGGTTGTACGTTCCCGGAAATACCAGGTCTTTGGTCACCACGACCTCGAACGCATATCCCGGGCGAATTTTCAGGGTCGGTGAGACGTTCATGCCCTTCTGCAGTATCCCTGCCTCCGCCTGACCGAAGGTCTGCGACAATGCCTGTTCGCTATTAGACAGCGCCTGATTGCCGGTAACCCCTGTCGTGTTGGTTGCCGTGCTTGTTGGCGACGCCATGGCCATGCCGACGTTGATCACCGACATCAGCAAGGCGTCTTTGAAGATGGCCCATGTGTGGTCATCCACCTCGTCATGAAACCCGGAGAAACCACGCGGGTCCGCACCGGGCATGGAACCCAAATTGATATATGTCCCGTTCGGAAAGATGACCCGCTCCCATCCTACGGCAACACGGGTCTGCCCGGCGATGACCCTGCTGGCATAGATACCCACGAGCTTGCTGCCCGCAGGGATCAGCAGGTATGCGCCGCTGTTGCTGTCGTAGACTGGATGCGCGACCACCGCGGTGACCTCGCCCGGGATATCCGAGTCGATGCCCGTGCTGAGAATCGCCGGGATCACGCTGCCTTGCAGCAGTTCATAGGGCGAGGCTTCCTTACGCAACAGATGCTGGTCATAAACGCCCACGCCGGATTCCGCATGGCTCTTCGGGGCGGGAACCGCCGGCTTGACCGGGAATGGCTCCCCGGTCGTCGGCTGTATTCCCGCCTTCGCGGGACCCCTTGTAGCGGGCCAGGGCACCATGCCAGAAGATTGCCCGCCCGCCAGCGACGCCGTCAATGCCTGTACTTGGGGGCTGATAGGCTGCGGCTGCGGTGGTGGCGCATGCCCCCCTGGCGCCCTCTGTCCTGGTCCCTGCCCCTGCGGGGACGGCGATGAAGCCCAACTTTTGGAATGCGCCGCTGCCGCTGAAACGACGCTGGATGTCGGAGCCACAGGAGGCGGGGCGGCGGTGTATTCAGGATGCGAAGACACCGGACCAATTTTCTTGACCACGCGCACCGTCGCCTTGTGCGATGTTTCGTAATACCGGTATTCGTTGAATGCGAAATACAACGCGCCCGCCGCGCCCAACGCGATCCAGAGCGGCTTTTTATTGATGAAGGCCGCCATCATGCCGCCATCCGGTTTGATGTCGCCCTTCAGGAAACCCGGTGCCTGCTGATCTTCATCGTCCCGTGAGTTTTTGCTGTTGTAGGGGTTCTTTTCCCAAAACTTCCATTTCATCCGCAAGCCCCTTATCGGTGCGTAATCTTCACGACCTTGCCGGCGCTACCCTTCCCGGCCAGCAGCAAGATCTGATGCGGAACGGAGTCGACAATGAAATAGTGATCCCGGTATTGCCAGTTGATGATCGCGGGTTGCCCGGCGCTGTTTTCCGCCATGATGGTCGGCATGCCGCCACGACTGGCTTGTCCTATGGGCATCTGGATGTATGTGTGCGTGCCATCATCGAAGATCCGCACCGGACGGATGTTCCCGCAGGCGCTATCGCTGAACCACCCGCCGCCGGCGCAATGCGTCTTCCAGCGAAAATCGAGATCGGCCGCATTGATGTTGGGTAGTGTGGCAATCGTCTCGGCATCCGCTTTCGCCTTGGCCGCCTGCGCATTTGCGGTCTGCAAATGCCATGTGGATTGAATATCCTGCGGATAGTAAAAACCCACTTTCGGCGTGTACTTGGAGTGGTCTGACACCAGATTCACGTAGTAGATCAGCGGTTTCCCTGATTGGCTGGTCGCCGTGATCATCAGGTTGGTGTGGAGTCCTGCAAAACGGGGGGATATGGTGAGAATGGGCGTATTTCCGGCCATGGCCTGATGCAGTATCCACTCAGTGGGTGCGCCGATATCCAGTTGCTCCGGGTGACACCCCGCCTGCAACTCGATAATGCTGATGTGTAATGGTGACGCTACGACGGTAGGCCATGAACCGCCATAAGGGTACAGAATAGTTCCATCGGACCCCGCGATCGGAGGCAGGTTATTCAATTTCCCGGATGCATACGCTTGCGTGAGCGACTTCTCGGCATCCGCCCTGGTACGGAAACTCATCTTTGCGGAAGGCGGTGCGGCAACGATCTTCCGCCATGTTTGGGCATCGTTTACGTCCGCACCGGAAGCCGCGGAGCCGTCCTGAATGGCCGGGACCTGGTGGTCACTTCCCGTTTTCGGCACAATGACACCAGCTACCGCCAATCCAGGCAGAATCGACAGTACGGCCATCATAGCCAGGTCCCGCAGTTGTTTGTCGGCGTTCATAGGGTCTGGTTCCAGTTGAAGGTAGTCACATAAATACCAAACGGATTGCCGGCAAGAACTTGCGGATTGTTGCCGGGTTTTATGACCGCGTAATTAATAATGCCCTGATAATGTTGCTTGTTGGCGATACCGCCGCTCCCGTCATACTGGGTCTCGGTCCAATCAATTTGAAAAGCGCCACCAGTGGACTTGAGTTTGCCGATGGGCAGGGCCGAAGTGATTTTCACGGTGCGCCCACCCAGCCGCTTGGTGTAATCGATGTAAGGCGAATGCCGCTTGAAATACGCGTTGATCAGGTCTTCACTCTGCTTGTCCACATAGTGATAGCTGTCGTCGATCAGGGTCTTTTCCGTAGGCACGGACGGCGTCCTGGACCGGACCAGCCAAATCCAGTGTGTAAGAATATGGGCCACGATGGGCTGCTGATAGGTACCGGCGTCCACGGCCTGAGCCAGATGAACGGACGCGCCGAGTTTGTTGACCTCGACCACGTAGGGCACCACATGCACCCGGTCCGCCTCGTAGATCATGCCCGCCCCGAAGCATGCCGCGATGCCGATGGCCGCGAAAGCCATCATTCGCCAGTTCTTCGCCCGTGCAATGTTGTCTCCATCGCGTTCCAGCCAATCCCGCCTGGCCGCAAGATAGCGTTTGTCCTGTTGCTGGTTTTCGTCGTTCATTTCCGCCTCGGCCGTCTCTCGTTATTATGGGTATAGCGACATGACTGCAGAGATAAGGGCATACTTACATGCCCCCGATCTTTAATCTTTCTTCCTGCTGTATTGTGTCGCGAGGATGCCTACCCAAGCACCAAGGGCCGCCCCGGCAACGATCTTTGCTGGTAATGTGTCAATAAGAAATGCCACAGAGCCAATTATTACCATGAGAATGCCGAGCATACCCCGCCAAAAGGCCGGGCGGTCTTCTCTCCAGGCTTCCTTTAACATTTTCACAAGGCCAGCATACGCGTCGCGCCGGAGCCTTTTTTGTTCCTCACTCTCGAATAACATGGTTTTTTCCTTAATCTTCCGGGTGCTTGAGATCGCCTCGCGAGGCCGGGACGCTCGTATCCGCCGGGCCATGGGCGATATTGTCATGGATCGCGTTCAAGGATCGTTGAGTGGATCTAAAAGCATCCTGCCCTTCCTGAAACGCTGTAGGGGCTGGCTTAGCAGCACTGCCCGTGTTCGCGCCGCCACTTACCCCTGGGCCTGTTGACGTGGCCGAGGAAGCATTTACAGCGGCGTCACTACCAGATACAGGGCCGGAACTAGCTGGTGCAGGCCGTGTAGTCGTACTTCCCGTGTTTTGGGCGAACTCCGGAAACACTTTCATAGGTGTTGTGGGGACTGGCACACCCAAATCCGACGGCGGCGGCGAATATTTGGGTGCTGGCACGCCCGCTGCCGCATCGAACGGGGCACCAGAAGCTGCGGCGCCAGATCCGCTCATACTACCAGCCCCAGAAATCGCATTTGCGCCCCCGACACTAGCCCCCATTTCGCCCGCAGATGCCGTCATACCAGCAGCACCAACCACGGATGCGCCAACGACCGCGCCAGTCGCTACAGCAGCTGCGGTGATGGCTGCACCCTTGGCCGGACCAGTGAAGTCACCACTGCCCATATTGCTCGATCCGTTCATGATGGATGTTGCAATCTGAGGCAGTTTCTTGACCATAGCCGCGATAATCAAGCCGATGCTCATAGCTATGAACGGTCCTTGTATGGCACCGCCGCTATCAATCAGCGCCTTTTGCATATCTGGGAGCATGTAGGTCTGAAAAAATCCAGCCAGTAGCGTGATAATCATCATTCTGACGCCCAACGTGATGCTATAATCCATATAACCGCTGGCATATTTTGTGGTAAATCTTAACCCGGTTAATCCCAAGATAATGACACCAGCGCCAATCACTACAAACGCCTCAATCTGAACCATCATAAACTCTATAGCAAGGTACAGAATAGACAAAGCAACGACGAAAGCAAGAACAAAAAATGCTATCTGTGAGAACGGGTTAGCGTCAATAACAGCGCTCTTTGCAGACGCCCCAACATCTGATACAAACTGTGAAATATTACCGGACCATAACGAACTGATGGCACCCCCGACATTATGAGTGACAGAAACAAAGGGTAGACCCATGATGGTCATGAAGGCGGTGTAAGATTCATTGGCAATGCTGGACGGCGTGATATTGCCAATTCCGCCAACTTGGACCCCAATGTCCATAAATGAAGCGAAAATATCAGGCAGCCATACATTGGCGTTCAATAGAATTGCCAGAAAAAAACCCAATGTAATGATTTTCTTTATGAGACTTGGGAAAATGTCCTCAAACGTCTTTTTGGATAGCAGCCAAGTTGCCGCCATCCATGTCATTTCTATAGCCGCAAGCATCCCGAACAGGTGGATTGCATGCTGTTGGATAGGTCTATACCAAGAACCCATGATTTGCGTTTTTATCTGGTTCGTGACGCTATTGAATATTCCAAAACTAGCCGCAGAGGAGAGTCCCGGCATTGTCAATGAGACCACAAATGCTATGAATGACCAATTAGTGGTGCGTCTCATTGTTCGTTCCCTTTTTCCCGACATTAGCAAATCCCGTCATACTGGCGATAAAGTTATTAGGTGTTGCACCAGCGTTAATATTATGGGCGGCCGGCGTGTTTTGGTTGTGCTGCTCCGTCTTGGCTGGTTTACTAATCAGCGCGAGTGCTTTCGTATCTTTCGCAGGTTGAGCATGCGAACATCCCATTAAAGCAACGCTGGTAACGATAACGGTGAGTGCAAATGTAATTTCTTTTTTCATGATAAGATTCCTTTATTGATTCTTAAAGCTAGACATGGATTGGATAAAATTTTCAGGTGGCATGGTTGTACCAAGATTTGGTCCACCAAAGATAGAATTAAAAGACGCCTGAGTTGAAGCCTGCTTTTGTTCCATTTGCGCCTTCTTCCACGCAGCATTCATGCTTGCCTCGGAATTGGCCGTCTGCAAAAGCTGGGTATCATCCGCGACCGTGGCTTGGCCTACGCTGACGGCGGCCTGAAGCAAACCATTCCGGCTATTGGGATTGCTCATCGCCTGCTGTACCTGCTGCATGGCCTGCTGCTGGGTCACAAAATTTGACGGATTCAGGTTGGCTGTTTGCAGCGCACTGTTGATAGCCGTCTGCAGGCCGCTGGTGATGGTGCCGTACTGCTGCGTGTATTGCGACGTGATCTGCGGGTTGAAGTTGGCATTGATGTTCTGGAACTGACTGGCGATGTTTTGCCCGGCATATCCAAGCTGTTCCGACTGCTGAACCAGCCCGTAGAGTTGGGCAATAGGCGCCGTGACCTGGTCATACATGGACTGGGGAAGCGTCACCATGTTCTGGGCCATGTTTTCGTACTGCTGGATCTGCTGCACCAGTTGCTGGGCTTGGGTCATTTGTGACTGGATGGCGGTGATTTCCTGCACAATCTGTTCCGGCATCGTAGCGCCGCCGGTCAACGTGCCTGCAAATGCTGTCACAGACGAACACGCCAGAATTATTGCCGCCCGCAAGGCTACTGAAAAAGGCACTTTTTTATTGCACATTTTGATTCACCTGGCTCATGGTCGATTGCACTGTGGCGTTGAACGCTTGCAATGCGGATGTGACTGGCTGCATATACCCGCCGATGGCGGGCATGTCAGCGGCCAAAATACCTACGATCTGCATACGTACCGGGTAATTGGGAAGATGGGGCAACCCCGATGCGAAGCCACCGCTGGGAAGCACGTAGCTGCTGCCCCGCTCGAACGGGGCTATGGCCTGCTGTACATCGGGTTCGTCCTGCACGGATACGTTCGCCGCATTCTGAACACTGGCGGCCAAAGGGATCATGGGTAGCGACCCGCTGCCGGTTGGGCACCGATCGATCAATCGGGCGAATGCGTTATCTGTCGGCTGCGCATACCAGCCAATAGGAGCGCCATCATTGAGTCCTGCCGTGTACTGCGATTCGGCCAGGTTCGGTACATCCCCGATACCCGCTTGCCAGTTGGTGAACGGCATTTGACGGAGCGTGGTGCCTGGCCCCATGGCCGCTTGTATCTGCTGACCGGTAACGGTTAGCAGGTTCATCAGGTTATTCAGTGTCGCTTTGGTCTGCGCCTCGGTTTGCGTCAGTTGCTGCACATTCGACGCATGCGCCTGGACCTCGGCGATCATCAGGTTCGCATATTGTTGCTGAAAATCGATGGCTATGGTCTGCAGTGCGTAAGCTTCCACTGCGGCGTCCCCAGTGATATTCAGGCCGCCCGTGACCAACCCGCTGGTTACCTGATCCCAATGCGTGTTGTGACAGAGCTCCTGACCTCCCAGCGGCGTGACGATGATCGGCCCCTGCCCCGCCCACTGTTGTGCGGCATAGGGCGCCAGGGCGCCATAGCTTTGTGCCGCAGCCTGGATTTCAGGCCACGTGGTCGTCATTTGTTGAATCGCTTGTGCGTCTGTCCGCATGGCGGCCACGGCCGTCTGGATGGACGCGTCAGCGGTACCGACACTCATCGCAAACAGTACAGCGGAAATGAGCAAGGTCTTTTTCATGGGCGTTTCCCTTGTTTACAGCTTTGCGGCGTCTGCCTTCAATGCCGCAAGACTATCGCCCGGCTTAAACGCCTTAAAAGCCTTTTCAGCCGCCACGTTGTGCATCTGTGCTGCCAGATTGCGGCCTACAAAGGCATAAGCAAACGCTTTATGCGTCTGTCCCGGCTTCAGTTTGGCGATATCCGCCTGCAAATGCTTCACCTGCGTCTTCAAGGGAACACTCGGCGCCCCAAAAACCGGCCCACCTGCGAAAGAAACTGCAGGAACCACGCACAGCAACATCAGCAATGCCTTTTTCATTACCCACCCCCTGTTCCAAACATATCGGTGATTGGGTATAGCACAGGCTTCTTCGAGATAGATGTGGCATTGCCACTACCAGCTCACCAGCGGAACCAGCTCGTCACGTAACCAACCGCATCGGATGCCCAGTATAACGGATACATATACCAGTCATCCTCCAGTCGGATGCCGCTGATCATTCGATAGAGCGCAAACGAAACTACAATGACAACCACGGCACTTCCGGTCCATAATAGGTGCGCGGCCACCCATTGATAAGCATCGTACAAAACAGAAGCTATAACACAAATAATGCCAACAATGGCCAAGCCGACCACTTCCAGTTCACTAAGCGGCTTAGGAGCATCCGTAGTCCATGTCCGTGTTTGCCACCGACCACAGTAATCACGGTAATGTTCAGTGTGTGTAATTTTCTTCTCGGACATAGTTGGCCACCACATATAGGACAATGACGGACACAAAACCACAATATATAGTTATTTATAGCTATACCATAATCGGCTGTCAAGCGATAATTTACCAAATTTCCTTACATCCCAAACCCCCGCTTAGCCTGTTCCACCCAGTCCTGCCGATTCGCAGGCAACCGTTCCCGCAACCAGGCCACAGGCCATTGCGGGCCATAACTTTCCTTGAGTT
>JAKAVW010000058.1 GCA_021827445.1 Pseudomonadota bacterium | reverse complement strand
TGTCATTGAAAAGCGCTATTGACGACCCCATCTGCACTGTTATTGGCAGTAATCACCTGCTTTTGGAGTAGACCATGGCCCAAATCGATAAAAGTCTCTTGGTGGAAGAGGAAGCACAGATGGTACCGGTGTTGCCTCTGCGCGATGTTGTGGTATTCCCGTTCATGGTTATTCCTCTTTTCGTGGGGCGGACGAAGTCGATTCGCGCCCTGGAAGAAGCGATGTCTGGCGAAAAGCAGATTTTGCTGGTATCACAAAAAAATGCTGCGGACGATGATCCTCAGCCGGAAAATATTTATCGGATTGGCACGCTGGCTACGATTCTGCAGTTACTCAAACTGCCCGATGGTACGGTTAAGGTGTTGGTTGAAGGCACTGAGCGGGCTAAAATCGTCTCCTTCTTGCCTGCTGAAGAATCCCTGCGCGCACAGGTGCAGATCGTTGCCAGTGGTGCGGCAAATGATCGTGAACTGGAAGCTCTTATGCGTTCGGTCAGCGCTCAGTTTGAGTCCTACGTCAAACTGAACAAGAAAATCCCCCCGGAGATTTTGTCTACTTTGGCGAGCATGGATGATCCGGCACGACTGGCAGACACTGTGGCGGCACATCTCAGTCTCAAACTCGAAGAAAAACAAGAAATTCTGGAGAAGGCGGATACTCGCGCCCGGCTGGAGCATTTGCTGGGCATGATGGAGTCTGAAATTGACCTACTGCAGGTGGAAAAGCGTATCCGCGGCCGCGTCAAGCGGCAGATGGAGAAGAGTCAGCGCGAGTATTATCTGAATGAGCAGATGAAGGCTATTCAGAAAGAGTTGGGTGATCTGTCGGAAGAGGGCGGTAGTGAGCTGGATGAGTTGACGCGTAAAATCGACAAGGCCGGAATGCCTAAAGATGTGCGGGCCAAGGCGGATGCCGAGCTGAAAAAACTGCGGATGATGAGTCCTATGTCCGCAGAGGCGACGGTCGTACGTAACTACATCGACTGGCTGGTGGGGGTGCCATGGCGTAAGCGCAGTAAAATTACCAAGGATCTTAAGCGGGCTAAGGCCATTCTCGACGCCGATCATTACGGCCTGGAGGATGTCAAGGAACGTATTCTCGAATATCTTGCCGTACAGGAACGGGTCGGCAACAGCCGCGGTCCCATCCTATGTTTGGTAGGCCCGCCTGGTGTGGGTAAGACCAGTCTGGGGCGCTCTATCGCGGCGGCGACCGGGCGCAAATTCGTGCGGATGTCCCTGGGGGGGGTGCGCGACGAAGCGGAAATTCGCGGGCATCGGCGTACCTATATCGGCGCCCTGCCGGGTAAAATTGTCCAGAGTCTGGCCAAAATTGCCACGCGCAATCCGCTGATGCTGCTGGATGAAGTGGATAAGATGGCGATGGATTTTCGGGGTGACCCAGCTTCTGCCCTCTTGGAAGTGCTGGATCCTGAGCAGAATGCAACTTTCAACGACCATTACCTGGAAGTGGATTTTAATCTTTCCGAGGTGATGTTCGTCACGACGGCGAATACGCTCAACATCCCGGCAGCGTTGATGGACCGCATGGAGGTGATTCGGATTTCAGGATATACCGAAGACGAAAAGACCCACATCGCCACCAAGTATCTCCTGCCCAAGCAGATAGAAAAGGCGGGGCTTTTGGGTGGGGAGATGCAGCTTTCACAAACGGTCATTCGGGACATCATTCGTTATTACACCCGGGAAGCCGGTGTGCGTAATCTGGAGCGGGAACTCGCTCGTATCTGTCGTAAGGTGGTGAAAGAACTCCTGCTCGACAAAAAGCGCACGCGGGTGCAGGTCTCGGATCGCAATTTGGACAAGTATCTCGGGGTGCGGCGCTTCGACTTCGGCAAGGCGGAGAAGGAAAATCGTATTGGTGAGGTCACTGGCCTGGCTTGGACTGAGGTCGGTGGTGAACTATTAAGTATTGAGGCGGTAGTCGTGCCTGGCCGTGGCAAGCTGCTCATTACCGGAAAGCTGGGTGATGTGATGCAGGAGTCTATCCAGGCTGCCATGAGCGTGGTGCGTGCCCGGTCGCGGGCTCTGGGCATTCCTGCAGACTTTTATCAGAACCGTGACGTGCATATCCATGTGCCGGAAGGTGCCACACCTAAAGACGGGCCAAGTGCCGGTATTGGCATGGCCACCGCCTTGGTATCGGCGCTGACGAATATTCCGGTGCACGCCACGGTCGCCATGACCGGGGAGATCACTCTGCGCGGTGAGGTTTTGCCCATCGGGGGATTAAAGGAAAAGTTGCTGGCAGCGCATCGCGGCGGCATCAGCACGGTCTTGATTCCGGCAGAGAATGAAAAAGATTTGCAGGAAATCCCCAAAAATGTGCGTGATGCGCTGACTATCAAACCGGTCCGGTGGATCGACGAAGTTCTGGCCATTGCGCTGGAGTCTTCGCCGACACCTCTACCCGACAGCGGAGAGCCGTTGGTTGGCGTCGTGGCTGTTCAAGAATCTTCTGAGGACAAGGCAACGGCGCATTAAGGATGTGATGTGAAAGCAGCCTCAAAAACTTTAGTTACATAGGAGAGGCGCAAAATGTGGCGATATTTATGTCGTGCATTCTCGACAAGGATGGTTCCCTGGCGAAGGCCGGTCTATGATTTGTGATGCTGGCCGTTTTGTGCACTTTCTTGACAAGTCTTTTTTTACCCTGCTATAACGTTTTCTGGATAGAGTTGATGCGCAGTTATACTTGTAACCGAGTCCATAACAGGAGAAAGAAATATGAATAAATCGGAGTTGATCGAGAAAATTGCAGAAGAAGCTGGTGTGACCCGTGCTGCCGCTGGCCATACTCTGGATGCGGTAGTCAAGGTGATTACAGAGGCGCTGAAGGCTGGTGATCAGGTCACTCTGGTCGGTTTCGGTTCCTTCCTTGTTTCTAGCCGTGAGGCACGTAAAGGCCGTAATCCTGCTACTGGTGCAGAAATCATGATCGCCGCAAGTCGCACGCCTAAATTTAAGGCTGGTAAAGCACTGCGTGATGCAGTAAACTAGCGCGTCTGGTTTGGGCGGTTAGCTCAGTTGGTAGAGCGTCGGCTTTACACGCCGGATGTCGGGGGTTCGAGCCCCTCACCGCCCACCACAATTTTATTGGGGTGGTAGTTCAGTTGGTCAGAATGCCGGCCTGTCACGCCGGAGGTCGCGGGTTCGAGCCCCGTCCGCCCCGCCAATGCGAGTAAGGCGACCCTTGTGGGGCGCCTTTTTTTGTGTCTGTTTTTTGTATGGCAGGCACTGAGGCGGTCAGTATGGTTTTGAGAGATATTCCTTGATGGCCGATCGCTAAATATGGGTAGCGTTACCTCGGTACTATAGCTTTTGGAGATGTGCTTATGATGGATACATTTCGGAATTTCGGCCAGTCTTGGGTAGCTAAAATACTCATAATCTTAATTGCATTGTCTTTCGTGCTCTGGGGCGTAAGCGGTTATTTATTCTCGGGGAGTTCAAGTTCATCGACCATGGCGACGGTGGACGGCCAGAAGATTAGCGATGCCATATTTCAGAAACGTATGAAGGATGTTCAGACGCGTTACAGTCATATTTTTGGTACAGCAGCCGCAGCGAAGATGGCGGAGGACAAAAGCTTTGGGCTGGATGTGCTTAATGGATTGATTGACAACATGCTTCTCGGTGCGGAGGCAGAGCGTCTAGGGTTGCAGGTGCCCGATGCCGCATTGGTGAAAAAAGTTGAATCCATTCCGGCCTTTCAAGATAAGGGCGTTTTTTCTAAAAGTCATTATCAGAAATTGCTGGCCGCTAACGGAATGACACCAGCACAGTTTGAAGGTATGTTGCGAGAAAGTATGCGTCTGGAACAGTTGCAAGTCATTCCCCAAGCTATTGCTACCGCCTCGGAAGCGGAGGCAACCCAGGTTTGGGCCTGGTCTCAGGAATACCGTGATGTCAGTGCGGTAGATATCCCGGACGCTGACTTCGCGGCGGCAGCCAAGCCAACAAGTGCCGAAGTAGCCGATTACTATCACGCCAACGTCGATCAATTCAAATTGCCCGCGCAGGTGCAGGTGCAGTATGTCGTACTGGGACCGAAGAACTTTGTCGGTAAGAGGGTATCTCCGACGAGTTCGGCCAGCAGTGTTTCCACAGTAGCGGCCGGGCAGAGTGCAGCGCCTTTTGACAGCCAGGCGGAAAACGCCTTCCAGGCTCAGGTGGAAAACTTTAAGGATCGCCTGTTCAGTAGCCCCGATGGTTTGAGTGCAGTTGCCAAAGCCTATGATCTGAAGATTGAAAGGAGTGGTACACTTGTCGCCGGGAAGGTGCCTGCTCAGGGGCCTTTTGCAGAGGCCAAAGTACTCGACCTTGCCTTTAGTAAGGCTGTGCTTGCCGGCAAAAATAGCACGGCACTCACGTTGGCGAATGGTGATTTACTGGCTGTGCATTTGCTCCATTATACGCCAGGTAGCGCGCAACCCTTGAGTGCTGTTGCGGGAACTATTGCTGCAAAGTTGACCTCTGAGAAGGCGGGGCAACTGGCTAAAAACAAGGCGGAAGCGCTACTGGCGGCGGCGCGGCGAGCGAAAAATATGAATGTGCTGACAGATCATGGTGCTTATCCGCTGCACGCTTATCTCGATATAACCCGGCGTAATGGGCAGGGGCTGGATAGTGCGGCGTTAGTGGCCGCTTTCACGATCCCCGCACCAGTGGACGGAATCCCCTCTATGAATATGGTGAAGACGTCATCAGGCTACCAGATTTTTGCGATCACTCGCGTGACCGCACCTTCGGTAGCGGCCATGAACCCCAAAGTGGCGACGCAAATTCGCGCATCTCTGGAGGAACAAAGAGGCCGTTTGCTGTCGACAGCTTACCTGAAGGACTTGCGTGAGCATGCTAAAGTGACGATCAATGATGCGCAGTTGGCCCAGATCTCTCACTGATCAATGGGGTTTTCAGTACGATGCCCACAACAGATTGTCACAAGTTTCACAATGTACCCAGTGGCGGGTGGAATAACGGGAATAATGCACGCACGGAGTTCAGTACATAACCAGCAGCTTTGACAGCTTGGTATAGCCAGTACTTTATATATTGACTGGGAAGCAGGGATGGGGAAGGCGCGCACCTTATGGGTGTCTGGTAAATGATTTGGTATGGCGAATTGGGCAATATGGGTTCTTGTGGGGTGAGCGATATTGCCACCGCGGCGAAGCAGATTCAAAAAGAAGCATTTGGCTGGTTGCACATTGCCACCGGGAGATCTGCTATAAGTGCGGATCTCCGTGTTGTGGTTTAATTGGTCGAAACCCGAGTCCAGATAGTGTGTCCACCGAGCCAGGGAAAACCGATATAGCCATATACTTTAAGTTCATGTGGGTCTAAGGCTGTCAGCGTGCCATGAAAATAAATTTTGTTGTTCGGATCGTAAATGCGGCCCTGTGCCCATTCTCCCGGACGCTTGGGTACGAAGTTGGCCAGAATTTGTGGTCGGCCCTTGGCGCGAGCCTGCTGTACAGTGTCTTGCAAGTGCCCCACGCTTTGCCCGAATAGTGCGCCATTTTTCTCATAAATACGAATATAACCGTTGCCACCTGCAGTTTGCCACAGGCCAGTGATGCCCCCACTGCTCGTACTTGCAGAAGTGATACTGGTGCTTCCAAGAAGCAATCCGACGAGAATCAAACAACGAATTAAAAGATGCTTCATTTTTTGACCTTTTCAGCCTTGTATTCCTGTTACACATGATTATTCTAAAACTTTAACAAAGTAAGAATTATTAATCAATATAGGCGGATTGTAGGCGGCTATCATTTTATTTTATTGTTAGTATTCGTTCCTTCGGCTAGGTTTGTGGAATATGGGTAGTTGATTTCTTTAGTGATGGCTATGGGCGCCCTATGATGTCTGTACATCGAAACATCTGGAATCAGAACTCCAAAAAAGTCGTGGTTTTCACATAGATCGTGTTGCTGGCATCGGCGCTAGCAGGGGAGCCAGGGCAGCGGATTCAGATCAATGTGAATCGGGCGCATCGCGTTACCAACACGGTTATGACTGCCGCCCTGCAGGCGAGCACCGACGGAACCAATGCGCAACGCCGGGGCGCTGCACAATCGGAGTTCGCCACAGCGGCCCGCGAAACCGCCGCTGTATCCCCAGTAAGCCTGCTGCTTAAAGGCGTAGTCCGGGTTTTTCAAGATGATCGCATGGATCTGGTGATCGAAGCCTTGTTTAATTTGCTACCGAAACCGAAAACTGATGGCTACCAAGCCAGTCTAAGTGCTGCGCCGGGACTGAACATAAGGTGCTGCTCTGAATCACTCTCTTGCGTTCCGTAGGGAGACTGTATAAAAACATAGTCATTATCGGCAACGGTAACCCGCAACCCTCAGGAGATGTCGTATGGACGAAATTACCCCAGGCAGACCGAGATTCTCGCCTGGATTTGTGCCCGCATGGCGGAAGACCGGCTGCCACCGACCCGTGCTGAACTGATGCGTGCCTCTTTTGCTTTCCGTTCACCCAATGCTGCCGAGAGTCATTTGCGGGTACTGGCACGCAAGGGCTATATCTTGTTGCAAAGTGGTACCGCCAGAGGCATTCGTCTATGTGAGACTGGAAAAGAGGAAAGTGGTCTGCCACTGATCGGGCGGGTGGCCGCCGGGCAACTCATGCTGGCTGAAGAGTTTCGGGAGGGGCAATTGCCCGTCGATTCCCGGCTCTTTTCACCGAAGGCTGATTATTTGTTGCGGGTGCAGGGTATGAGCATGCGTGATGCTGGCATTTATCCTCGCAGTCCGTCGCGAAACCTCGCTTACTCCCCAGGCCGGGCAGATGGTAGTTGCTCGTGTCAACGGCGAAGTGACGGTCAAGCGCTGGAAGCGGGACGGTGATCAGGTCTGGCTCCTGCCGGAAAACTCCGATTTTTTGCCCATCCCGGTAGATTTGCGGTGCGACAGTCTGGTGATTGAGGGTATTGTGGTCGGACTCTTGCGCATTGGAGGCAACCTATGATGGTGTCCTGAACATGGCCATACAGCACCGGTACCCACTATTATCAAGCCACCTCATCGCGCTTTGCCCGGGATGCCGTCTGTGGTCTTCCCGTGAATTTATGATCGCCATGCTGCACTCCCGCTGCACTTGAGTTCAAGCTTGGTGCTGCATAAATGCAGCGTTTATTCAAATAGAAATAATAAAGGGTTCAGGCAGTCTGCCCAAGCCCTTGTTTTACTTGGTGCCCAGAGCGGGAGTCGAACCCGCATAACCTTTCGGTTGAGGGATTTTAAGTCCCTTGCGTCTACCGATTTCGCCACCTGGGCAGAAAAATCTGGGGTCTATTTACTGTACCTACCCAGACGGCTTGCAGCGTATCATAGGCTGAGGGGCTTTGGGAGGGGGTCATTGCATTTTGGAGGCTGGAGAGCTGCCACCTAAGTTCATGGAACTTTTGGTCGGCGATCGGAATGGTTTACGTATTTTGCTCATATTGTTAGGGCGTTGTTTGCAGTGGTCGACAACTGTCGACTTGATAAAATGAATAATTATCGGTACTCTGGTGTGGTAGTGTTAATTAATTCAGTGGCTTGTGTGTAAAATATTTTTTGAGATAATCGGATAAGCATAGTCCATATCACGACGATCTTTGTGAGTTAAAATACCCCAACCATAATGAATAGGAGAGCATATGAGATTGCCGAAAACTTCCCAAATTCCATTCCATAATAAATATGGAAAACGCATAATATTTGTTTTAATTTTCATATTTCCCGCATGGATAGCATCAATCACATGTGCTGTGGCCAAAACTTCGAAGCCCTGGTCGGGTAGTGCCGCATTTGGGCTTTCCAGTGCCACCGGAACATTTCCCTCTTTAAATCTCAATAGTCATGATTGGGTGCGTTGGCAAAAGCATCATTGGCAAAATCGAGCGCACGTGAGTTACAATTACACTGCCGCATCGTCGGCTATTTATGCCAACCGCCTCGTGTTGGGAAACCAAACTCGATATTACTTTAAACCAAAGATTCGCTATGTTTTCGCCAATATTCGTTATGATCGCAATCAATTTAATGGATATTTTTACCATCTGACAGAAATTATAGGTGAAGGTAATGTCATACATCTAAATAGGACTATGTCCTTAGATTACCAAGGAGGCATCGGCGCTCAGGAAGATCAACCTATAGGTCAGAAACATCAAACCAGTCCAGCCGCCCGGCTGGCGGTTAGTTATCGATGGCACTTGACCCATCACGCAACTTTCAAGGAAGCTATAACTACGCTACTATCAACGGCCAACAATAATACTTATGAATCGATTACCAGCCTTGAATCCCGACTGTATGGGAATTTTAATTTGCAATTATCTTATACCGCCACATATAATGAGTTTCCCGTGATTAGTTATTATAAAAAATTTAATACCATTACTACGGCGGATTTGATGTACCACTTTTAGTAGCTCAGGGCGCCTCGGGGGTGGTTAAGCTGCTTCGCAGATGTGCCCGTTAACAGCCTGGCTGGTGTTGCGCCCAACGCACGGGCGGCAATTGGCTGACAAGGTCCGGATTTTGCCAGTCCGGCTGGCGATGTTCGATGAGCACGTCGGTGGTGATGCCGCCGCGCACATACCAGCGACCCAGCAGGCGCAGATAGCGTGGGTTGATCAGACCGATCAGATCGTCGGCGATGCGGTTGGTCATTGCCTCGTGAAAGGCGCCCGCGTCGCGAAAACTCCAGAGGTAAAGCTTGAGGGATTTCAGCTCGACATTGTGCTGATCCGGAATGAAATCCAGCATAAAGCGCGCAAAGTCGGGTTGCCCGGTCAGGGGGCAGAGGCAGGTGAATTCGGGCAGGTCCATGTGCACCACATAGTCGCGCTCGGGGTGGGGATTAGGAAAACGCTCTAACGCTTTGCTGGGTTGACTGGGCATCTGGAACTCCTCATCATCTGTGCTTCACCAATTCGGCACACTATAGCAAAAACCTCCCCTCATGCGCCTCTCGGCCATCATCCTCCAGGGCTTTAAATCCTTCCGCGAAAGCACACGCATCCAGTTCGACGCCAATCCGGTGGTGATCGTCGGACCCAATGGTTGCGGCAAATCCAATACGGTTGACGCCCTGCGCTGGGTGCTCGGTGAATCCTCAGCGCGCCAACTGCGCGGCGGCACCCTGAGCGATGTGATTTCCAATGGCGGTGGCAGTCGACCGGCCGCGTCGGTGGCGACGGTCGAGTTGCGCTTTGATAACAGCGATAGGGCGGCTCCCGGCGCTTTCGCTGAGGTGGCTGAAATCAGCGTCAAACGCAGTCTGGACCGCAAGGGTGACGGCCATTACCGGATTAACGGTGCCCGCTGTCGGCGGCGCGACGTGGGGGACCTGTTTCTCGGCACCGGGCTCGGCGGCAATGCCTACGCCATCGTTGAGCAGGGGACCATCGGGCGTGTTATCGAAGCGCGCCCGGACGATCTGCGCGCCATTCTCGAAGAGGCGGGCGGCATCAGCCGTTACAAGGAGCGCCGCCGGGAGACCACACAACGCATTGCCGAAACGCGGGAACATCTGCAGCGTTTGCATGACATTCACGGCGAGATGGATGGTCAGTGGCAACGCTTGCAGCGGCAGGCCCAGGCGGCGCAAAAGTTGCGCACCCTACGGGTGGAGGAGCGTCAATGGCAGTGGTGGAGTGTGGCTCTTCGCGTGGATGTTCTCGAAACGGAGCGCCAACAGACCTTGGCGCGGCGCACAGCGCTGCAAGCAACCTATCAGGAGGAAGAGCAGCATCTTGTTGCCACATCGCAGGCTCTGGATCAACGGCGCGCGGATGAACGCCGTGGCCAGGACGCCATCGCCGCCGCCCAAGGCGAACTGTATGCGGTGCAGGCCCGGCAAAGCGATGTGGAACATCAGCTTCGGGAACGGCAGGCGGCGATTCAACGCTGCCAGAATGGTGTGGATCAGCAGCGGGCACAGCAGCAAAAAATCCAGTCTGAACAAGCACGTCAGGCGGAGAGCGAAAGTCAGCGGCGGCAGCGTTTGCAAACGTTAACCGCAGGTCAGCACGCACTGACTGGAGAGGAGGAGCGCGCCCGGCGCGGGCGGCAGGAAGTGGAGCGCGAGCTCGAAAAACAGGATCAGGAACGTCAGCATCAGCAGCAGGCTTTGGCGGAACTGCGCCGCAAAAGGGACGTGACGACGGCGCAAATCCGTGAGCTGGAACCGCGCCTGAAGGATATTGAACGACGCTTGCAACAGCAGTCCGCGGAAATACCTTCGGAACGCCCCGCTTTGGAAGCGCTGGAAGCGCGTTGCCAATCCGGGGAAGTGTCGTTAAAAGAGGCCGCAACGGCGCTTCAGGGGCAACGCGATGCACTGGAAACGGCTCAGGCCCAGGCCGCGGCTTTGCGCGAACCCCGCGACAGCGCGCAGGCCAGGGTGCAGGAGTACGGGGCCCGGCAAAAGGCGCTGGAGAGTCTGCTGCAACGGCTGCAAAAACCGGCTGTGAAAAGTGATACGGCGAGCACCCGACTGGTGGACCAGATACGGGTGCTGCCCGGCTGGGAACGTGCGGTGGAGGCGGCGTTGCGTGGTCGCCTGCACGCCTCGGTGATGGAAGGCGACAGTACGGTCACTCAGGGCAGCATATTGTGGAAGAGCGCGGCGTTACCACCCGATCTGCCGCCGGATGCGCTGGTGCAGGCGTTGGAAAGGCCCGAGACCCTGAGCCGGGGACTGAGTGACTGGCTGTGGGGACTGCGCATGGCTCCGGATTTGGCCTTCGCCCTCAGTCAGCGTCAGCAATTGCAGGCGGGGGAGGCCTGGATTACGCCACAGGGTATATTGGTGCATCGCTCGGGGATGGAATATCCCGAACATGAAGATGGCGCCAGTCTGCTGCAATGTCGCCGTGAGCTGGCGGAAAATAGCGAGAGTTTTCGTCAGGCGCAGGCGGCGTCGATCGCGGCACACGCGGCGTTGACGGAGGCGGAGCAACAGGCGCGGGCCATACAGGAGCAGCTCCGAACGTCAGATAGCCGTTGGCAAACCTTGAGTCGGCAAAGCGCCCAGGAGCGGGAGTCCCTCGCCCGTTTGCGCAGCCGGGTGGAGGCGGAAGACCGACAACGGGCAGAACGCGTCGCTGAGTCCCGGCGACTCAGCGACGAACGAACCGCGTTGGAGACACGCCTGCAAGGACTGCACCAGGATTTGGCCACCGATGAAAGCGGCTGGCAGGATTTGGAACAGGCGGTACAAAACGCGCAGCGGATGGCCGATGAGTTGCGGCGTCGGGTGGGAGAATTGCGCGCAGCTTATGGTCGCTTGCGGGACGAACGCCAGGCGCTGGAAGTCCAGCAACAGCGTTTGCAGGCTGAGTCAGAGGCCGCCGTTGCCCGTGCCGTAGACCTGCAACAGCAAAGGGATCAGCTTGCCATGACGGCGGCTCAGGGAGACGAGGAACTTGCCCGCCTGCAAGCGGGGCTGCCGGAAATGGAGGCGGCACGGGAGGCCATAGCGCGTTTGCGGGCCGAGCGTAATGCCCAACTGTTGACTCTGCAGACGGCGGCACAGACCGCAGAGCAGCAGATTCGCCAACAGGAAAGCCAGCGCCACCGTCTGGAGGAACAGTTGCGCGTCCTGCAAAAGTCCGGGGCCGCCGCCGATCAGCAATTGGCGGGCCTGCAGGCGCGACTGGAGGAATTGCAGCAGCGCGCCGCGCTACTCGCGCAGGATTTGGGTGAAGACCCCGGACCCTGCCCGGATGCGACCCTCTGTGAAGAAAGCATTGCCCGGATCGGCGCGGCCATCATCCGTCTCGGCAATGTGAATCTCGCCGCCGAAGAAGAGTTGCAGGAGTTGGAAGGGCGCCGCGGCAACCTGCTTACGCAGGTCGAAGACGTGGAATCGGCCCTGCACAGTCTGGAAGAGGCGATGGCGGCCATGGATCAGGAGACGACCGCGCGCTTTCGGGACACCCTCGACAGAGTCAACCAGGCCTTGCAGGAACTTTTCGCGATACTTTTTGGCGGTGGGCAGGCGCAACTGAGTCTGGTGGGCGAAGACCTGCTGGATGCGGGACTGGTCCTGCGTGCGCAACCGCCGGGCAAGCGCAACGCCAGTCTGCAGCAGC
>JAKAVW010000057.1 GCA_021827445.1 Pseudomonadota bacterium | reverse complement strand
ACGCCGGGTCGTTCGGGCGCTCGCGATCGCGCGCCCGAACGTGTTGCTTTCCGCCTTGTCGACAGCGTCAGCACCCAGAGGAAAGATATTTTCGAGGCTCAATGGCTGGCCTATGCGCTCCCCTGCCGACGCTTCGCCGACGTCCTCGCGGGCGCCAGCGCACGGCTCGGGGCCGATGCGGTTCGCTATACCTTCATCGCAGTGGACTTGCACCACTTACTCCTTGCCGGTCTCCCGGCGCACCGACAGTTACCGTGAGAAATCTGTGGGCCGAGGTGCATCGTGCGCTGCGTGTGCGCGCAGCAACACACGGCCGCAGCACCGAGGCCGAAATCCGCGACATCCTCGAATCGGCCGTTCGCCCGCCAAAGCGGCTTCGCCTGTCGTCAGTCATCAGCGTGTGTGTGGCATAACCGCCTCGATCATCTAATATGACAACCACAGAGTGGTTTTTTAACACCTACCAGAAGGCACTTCACCGCATGATCCTCAAAGAACGGGACACCAGTTGGCGCAAAAAAGCCATGGAACTGGATCTCCTGCTGTCCTGTCATCTCACGCCCGAGCACCGCCGCGTAGTGGAGCAAGAGAAGTGGAACCTGCAAGCCGGAGAAAGTGCTGAAGCGCAGGTTGCCTATGATCTCAATTTTCGGTTTAGGGAATATGAAAACTGGGTACTGCTCCATGACCTGCGCCTGGTCGATGGAAATGATGTAGCACAGATTGACCATCTGCTGATGGTGCGCACTCTGGATTTTTTTGTTCTGGAAACCAAAAATTACGCCAGAGGCGTGCGAATCTCCCCACAGGGGGAATTTGAGGCCTACCCTAAGGAAGGGGGTCCCTATCCCATAGACTCCCCTCTCGCCCAGAATGATCGGCACATCCTGTTGCTACAACGCCTGCTCAAACGGCACAACGTCATTCCTCACCGTATGGGTCTGGCGCAACCTATCTTCCACAACTATGTGATGATCTCCGGTCGGGGACGTATTGATCGTCCGACCCCGGACAGTTTCCCCAACGTGATCAAGGGAGATCTTTTTTATGAGAACGTGATGCGGCGATTCCAGAAGGCGTTCACCTTTCTGGATGCCGTGCAGCGGTTACCACAGGTTGTCCGCCGGGATACCCTCCAGTCCATAGGCCAACAAATCGCATCCTGGCATCAACCAGCACCCTATCCGGATTACCGGAAACGGTTTGGGATTTCTGAGGATGAAATACAGAATGCGGGACAGGCGTCATCCTGCGCAGGGGACCATCAGGGCACTGGCGCTTCCACTCTGCGGAAGCAGTCAAAGCCCTCGGGAGACACCACAAAGGCGAAGTTTTGCTTTGAATGCAAGGCACCCATTAGCCAGGAGGAAGCCTCTTTTTGTTTTACGCGCAAGGACCGATTTGGTGGGCGGGCATACTGTCGGGCACATCAGAAACAGTTTCCGTAGTAGAGGGTGTAAGCCGGAACCCCAGAAAATTCCGTCGGGAAACATCGGCGGCAGGATTTCCGGGCACTACGCCTGACCGACATGGTGTTCCATACACGGTTTGCTGAATTTTGAGCGGCAGTTGCCGCCAGTGGTCAGTGGCGTCGGGAAACAACGGGTTCCCGTTACTGCGACACCGCCCACGGATTGATGAGGGGCACTCCCGTAGGCTTAAAATCAGCGACGTTACGAGTGACCACCGTCATGCCATGCACCAGGGCGGTTGCCGCGATGAGTGCATCGCGCTCGCCGCGCTTGTCGGGCACATGCAGCCTGGCGCAGCGTTGTGCCACGGCGGTATCCACAGGCAGCGTGCGCCCGGAGAACTCGGGCAAGACGTGCTGCTCTAGCCACGAGCGCAACAGGGCCCCCTGGGTGGCGTCCTTTCGCTCCATCGACAGAACGCCAAGCTCCAGTTCCAGGATGGTGATGGCTGACACAAAGAGATCGGCGGCATCCACGCTTTCCGTCCATGCCGTCACGTTCACATCGGCCTTACCAAGCCGCACCTTGCGCAGTTCAGACACCACGTTGGTATCGAGAACAAACCTCATGAGAAATCCGCCGGACGCGTTTCAATCGTCACACGCGGCGGCTCGAACTCGATGTCGGCAATACCCGGCATAGCCAGCGCATCGGCAATGTTGCGTCGCTGCTTGGTGAGCCGCTGATAATCCTCAAAGCTCATCAGCACATGGGCCGGTCGGCCTCGATCGGTGATGAACACTGGTCCATTGTTTGCGGCCCGTTTTGCCTGGCTCGCCCCCTGGTTGAACTCGCGGCTGGATAAGGTAGTAATGGTCATGATGGCACCCCGTATGCTGGATCAATGTAGATACGTTACTACACAGATCGAGCAGGGGCAAGCGTTTCAGAGTCGTCAAACCGTCCGCAAAGCGGACAAACCCCGCGATTCTGGCGCAGAACCTCCTGCCGAAAAAATCTGGGATTCCGGCTTACACCCGGCGGTTTCAAATTTGAAGCGCAACACCACTGTTTAACTGCATGATTTGCTGTGCTATTACTTCTGCTGGCGTTCGGAATCCCAAAGATTTTCTTGGGCGATTGTTGAGCTCTTCCGCCACCTGCGTCAAGCGGCGTTGTGAATATCCTGATAAATCCGTCCCTTTGGGGAAATACTGGCGCAGGAGACCATTGGTGTTCTCGTTGGTTGGGCGCTGCCAAGGACTATGCGGGTCGGCAAAGTAGATACGGATGCCCACCTTGCGCTCCAGCTCCTCGTGCCGTGCCATCTCCTTGCCCTGGTCATAGGTGAGGGTCCGCAGGATGGACTTGGGCAAGGTGCGCATGCGCCTGGTGAACCCCTCCAGGGCCGCGTCGGCATCGGTGCCTTCCATCCTGACCAGAAGCACGAAACGGCTGCTGCGCTCCACCAGAGTACCAATGGCGCTGCCGTTGAAAGCCCCTTTGATGAAGTCTCCTTCCCAGTGGCCGGGTATCTCGCGGTCTTGGGCCTCCAAGGGACGCTCCCCGATGGAACGCATGTTCCGCAGTTGTCCGCGCCGGTCCTTCCCGCGTGTGCGCGGCTTGCGCTTTGCGTGTCCCTGGCGTAGCGCCGCTATCAGCGCCTTACGCAGCTCACCGGCCGGGTGGGCATAGATGAACTGATAAATGGTCTCATGGGAGACACGCCACTGCTTGTCCTCGGGATAGTCCATCCGCAACCTCCCGGCCACCTGCTCTGGTGACCATTTCCTTTGCAGGATAGCGTGTGTCACCGCGTTGGTTAAGGGCGCGCCTCCCACCAGCTTTCTAACCCCCTTACGAAGGCGCCTCTGCGCCTCCTCCCGGCCTTGTATCGCATCGTAGGTTTCTCCCACCAAACCCCGGCGTACCTCCCGGCTGACCGTGCTGGGACTCCTCCCTATCTGCTTGGCCACGGCCCGCATACTCAACCCCTCGTTCAGCCCTCGCTGAATCTGGTTCCTCTGCTCCGACTGCAACTGCTGATATCTCGTCCCCATTCACTCACCTCCGCCATCCTTCGACCGGAGATGTTGCACTTCATTCTAGAGCGCGCCCCCCCAGTAGAAACCGCTCACTTTGCACTCGAAGAAAGCCGGTCAGCAGCGCACGGTGACGGTAACGAACGCAAGCAAGGCCGGTCCCAAGCATCATTCGCAGCACAACCGACCAGAAGCCTGATGCAGAACCCCGCCGTAAATAGCCCGTATTTGCCCTAGAAGCGACGCAAATTCCATTCCGGTATATTTCCATCACCCGGTCACCAAAAATGCGCCCTGAGCTAAAATCACCCGCTTTTTGGAAAATTTTAGGGGGAGCCGCTGCCGTATAGGCAGTGGGGGACGCAGTCCCCGAAGGGGGTCGACCCGGCAAGCCGAAGGCGCGGACAGGGGGACCTGCTGGGTCCCCGCCGGGGATGTTCGCGCCTGGCGCCGGAGGCGGCAAGTGGGCGCTCTTTAAAGAGTTGGGAGGTGCCGGGTGGGACACGCAGGCGGACGCGTAGCGTCCAGAGGCGTGGGTTCGAGTCGGTGGGGGCGAAGCCCCCAAGAGACGGCGGCGGAGTTTGCGAAGCCTAAGGATAAAAGAAGGTTAATTAAAGGATAAAAAGGATAAGGGCTGAAAAATGGCGAAATTTTCCAACAAAATTATTTTGTTATGATTTTCATCCGTCACCCATTTCCCCTGCCGAGGTATGAATTTAAGGCAAAGACTTAGCAGTTATCCACAGATTGGGGGTCATTGAGAGCGATTCTTTGACGACCCGTCACCTATTTCCCCTGTCTTTTTGACGACCCGTCACCTATTTCCCCTGTCTTTTTGACGACCCGTCACCTATTTCCCCTGTCCGGAGGGCTGACCCGTCACCTATTTCCCCTGTTAAAAACTAACCCGTCACCTATTTCCCCTATGACCCGTCACCTATTTCCCCTGTCCGGAGGGCCGACCCGTCACCTATTTCCCCTGTCCGGAGGGCCGACCCGTCACCTATTTCCCCTGTCCGGAGGGCTGACCCGTCACCTATTTCCCCTGTCTCGTCGCACGAACAGGATGTTTTTTGTTAAGCTGCTCTACTCGATTTTGCATCTCTACCGCGCTGCTGATACCATCTTTCGCATTGTTCTGACGACGGTTCGCTGCCTTCTGCTCGGCAACAAATTCCTGCGTCGGATGTAACGTATAAATAACATCCTCTAGTTTGCTGCGCGCTCCCCGCTGCTCGATCTTTTTTACGGTAGATAGCGCGCCCAGGCTTTTGAGCTCATCCCACGCTTGGTCCAAGGCTGCTATCGCCTGACGATCCAGTTTGTACCCTGCCAATAGGGCGCTATCACGCTTGATGGTGCTATAACGTATTTCGAAACTGTTGAGCATGGCAGCTTGGGTATATTTCAAGACCAATTGTCCGATCAACCATCGGGCAAGCTGAGTGCTGCATGTCATCATTCTCTGATAGTTAAACTGTCGATAGGTCACATGATCGATACTCTGCGTCACTAACGGATGGAATTGTGCTATCCATCGAGTGTCGCGATGGGTTTCGTAATCCTTGCGTTTAACACCGCTTAAGGCAGCAAAATATGTGGAGCGAGCGAAGGCCCCATCTCCACTGTCTGTTGCGCATTCAATTTCGATACTACTCAGAGAGAGGATATCGAGCGCCTCGATGATCTGGTCATAGCGCAAGCTGTGTCCTTGTTGCTCCAACTCTTTACGGAGCTGATATAAAGAAAATCGGGCTCCGCTGCGATAAGTTGATCGATCAAAGAAGCCAGCGCCCTGTTCAGCAGAGATTTTCCGCAAGGCATATTCGACAAGCTCCTCACGCGCGCTCGGATAATAGCTTTTCCATTGGCCATCATCATTTTTTATCTGTGCGGGATATATTCTTGCCGTTAATGCTCTACCACGATAGTGGAATGACAACTCGGCAACGCCTAGAAACCCATCAGCTGTTCGCATGGTGTTCATTCTGGCTCGTGAAATAGAGTAACGCGGTATGCTGTCCCACAAGTCAACGGCGTTTGAGAGTGATTCGACCTGGTCGTCCGTGTTGGCTAGGAAGCCCTGGAAAAGGCTTAGCTGCCAACCGGCAAAAGCGGTATCAGACACCGGCGCTACTGATCTGCGTGTAGGGGGATTTTTCTTGGTCACATTGTTGTCTGCCATTTATTATCCTTGCTCGCACATACTAGCATACTAGTATGCCAACAAAAAATCATCGTTTCATATAAGCATGAAAGCATACAAGCATGAACTCGCTAATCGTCATTTCCGCTTCAACGGCAGCGCGCTTCACCTCTTTAGCTGCCGCCTTAGAACAACGGATTTGCACGAGCGCATCATTTTTAGGTGCTGCTTGCTGTTTGTTCTGGTGGGGCTCGGCAAAGCCGCGAGATGGTAAGCCACCTATAGGCGAGACCTGCGGTGCGTTCATCACGTCAACTGTTAGAGCAGATGGTTTAGCCACGCGCTTCACTCCTTGTCTCAACGGTACCAGTATGCAAGTATGATAGTATGTTATCCCATAAAGACGCAATTTCCCGCGCCGCTGGTGCTCTTGGCTCAATCTCCTGTGGTGTGCGTCCGTCTGTGAATGCCGACGGGTAGGCGACGCGATTCACAAGGATGGTTTCAGCGACGGATCCGTGATGGGAGAGAGCCGCAATTGCCTGAGCAGTGATGTTTGTGTTTTGGATCGCCTGCGTAATTACAAATAGAAATGGCACTCCCAAGCTCTTTAGGCGATAAACGGTCACCAGTGCTGCTTTCAGGTCGTCCGGTGTCGGTTTTATGGGTACAAGCACCAAATCTGCCAGTTCAAAGACATCGTCTAAATGTTCACTGGCATTCGGTGGTGTGTCGACAAAAACAAAATCCGCGCCCTGTGCCGCAAGTGCGTTCATGCCTTTTCCCAAGACGTCTCTGGTCAACTCCACGCGTCGAGGCTCCTCAGTCTCTCTGGCTTCGTGCCATTGGGTCAGAGTGCCTTGCGTGTCGGTGTCCACCAAATATACAGAAAACCCAAGGCGGGCTGCGTGAACGGAAAGGACGCGGCAAACCGTAGATTTTCCGCTACCCCCCTTCTGGGAATTGCAGACAATACGGAACATGCAAATAAGCTCCAATACAAGTAAACATTATGCAATCATATTTGTATGCAAGCATAGTTGTCAAGTTTGGCAATATTGATTGCGCACTTGAGAATTCGGAATATGAAGCCCGTTAAGAGTGTGAAGCCCCCGGAATCCAACGATATAGCGTCAGCAGTGACGCCACGATGTGCTCAGCCACCTCTCGACGTGGAGTATCGTTATCCGGGGGCTTCCGGGCCAATGCCACCTTGCTTTCCGTCATTAGTCGCTTCTTCCCCGGCATCCACCCGAACTTGCGGGCGACTTCCAAACCGGCACAGCTGCGCTCAATGGTCAGATCCCGCTCCATCTCGGCCAACCTGACCATGACATGAAAGAAGAACCGTCCCGAGGGTGTCCCGGTATCGATGGCGCCGGTCAAGCGTTTGAACTGAATCTCCCGAGCCTGCGGTCATTTTCAGAAGGCGATGGCACGGAAATCAGGAGTCGACGGCACTGCCGGAACCGGCCGCCTGCAAGGCGGCGTAGAGGGCGGTTTTCCCAACCTTGAGCCGTGCCGCAGCCTCCCGGACGTTCAGCCCATTGGCGATATGCTCCCGCGCCCTTTGCAACTTGTCGGCAGTAATAACCGGCTTGCGCCCGCCCTTGCGCCCGCGAGCGGCGGCAGCGCTCAACCCGGCCTTGGTGCGCTCGCGGATCAAGTCGCGCTCGAACTGGCCCAGTGCGCCGAACACATGGAAGATGAGCCGTCCGCCCGGCGTGGTGGTGTCGATGCTTTCGGTCAGCGACCGGAAACCGACACCACGAGCTTCCAGAGCGCTTATCGTTTCGATCAGGTGCGGCAGGGAGCGGCCAAGCCGATCTAACCGCCAGACAGCTAGCACGTCGCCGTCGCGCAGGTAGGCCAGCGCGGCGGCCAAGCCGTGCCGGTCTGACTTAACCCCGGAAGCCGTGTCCTCGAAAACGCGCTCGCATCCCGCCTTGCGTAGCGCATCCGTCTGTAAGGCGGTGTCCTGTTCCGCCGTCGATACCCGCGCATAGCCGATCAGTGCCATGATCGCCCCTTTTGTCCGTCCTTCCGTCCGTCTATCTTAATGTCCGATAACCCGTTAAACAAGCACGTTCCCGGACATTGTCCGACATGGCCGACTAATGATCGTTTGACGGAATCTACCCGGACAGAACGGGAGGTAGCCCCAGGGTGGGCAAGTTCAGGCTACCGCCCACTGCAACCGGCTATCGCGGTAGGGATTACCCATTACTGAGCGGATACTCCCTCCATCTTGGCCCGCGCAGCAAGTTGGGCATTTTTACTATGCTGGGCCTGGACACCAAATACCTGCTCAACTTCATATGGTTATACTGAAGTTTAGACATACAGCCCGGCTCCGCCGGGTTTTTTCTATTTTTGCTACGAAAGTGCTTGACACAGTGATAGTGCCGTGCGGCCGACCCTTGTAAAAAAGGGTCGGCCAATGAGAAGCGTTTTAGGCTTCTCGGAATCACTGTCATGCCCTTTCATCGTCTCGTTGCCCTCCGCCTCTCGGAGTGGATTTCCTACTTTCTGACGGTCGTGCCGCCCCGCTCGCGGCGCAGTTTTGTGGAGCTGCTTTGCGGTTGCCTGATCTCGCCCGAAGGCTGGGTCACCCGCGCCCTCAGCAGCATCTCCCTCCGCTGCCACTGGACCACCTATTACAAACTCCTGGAGCGTGCGTCCTTGCGTACACAGGCGTTGGCCATAACCCAGGTACGCTGGCTCCTGCAGTCCTTGCCCAAGCCCCTGATCGTCGAGTTAGTCGTCGACGACACGATGGTCCTGCGGCACTCTACCAAGGCCCCAGGCGCGGCCATCCGCTTCGACCACAGTCATAAGCACAACCGCCCCAGTTATGTCCTCGCCCAGAATTGGGTGGGTCTGGCGTTGACCCTGCGTACCCGTTCCGGCAAAGCCATTTCCTTTCCCATCCGCTTGCGCCTGGTGCCCAGTACCGGCAACACCCACAAGCTGAAAATCGCCGGAGCATTGCTGCGCGCCTTTATACCCCACATCCCCGTACCCGTCCGGTTGCTCACCGATGCTTGGTTCATGCGGCGGCGCCTGCTCTTGCCCCTGTTGCGTCAGCACGGCCTGCAGCCGGCAGGCCAGTTCATCGGCCAGGTGCGCAAAGATACTGTACTGCTCCGCGACCCACCGCCGAGGACATCCCAACGCGGGCGTCCTCGGATATATGGAAACAAGTACACCGTGGAAGACATGGCTGCGCTGCCCACCGAGATCGTCTCTCTGGATCTCTATGGGAAACGGCAGAAGGTCCGTCTTCAATCCATCATCGCCAATGCACGATTCCTGAACGGCCATCCGGTCCGTGCCGTATGGAGTGCGATCTACGATGAAAAGCATCATCGGTGGTCTCCCACCCGCCTCTATCTCGCTTCCGAGACGGATCTCACCGCCAGCGAAATCGTCGTCCTCTACAGCAACCGCTGGCAGATCGAACCGATCTTCCACAATCTCAAACGCTGGTGGGGCATCCATAACCTCTGGCAGCAAAAACGCACCGTCTTGGAACGCTGGATGCAAATCCGCTGCATCGCTTGGTCCATGGTGCAACTCCTCGCCGAAACCCTATCCGAAGATTTCCCCATGACTGCAGTAGCGCCCTGGCGTATCGCTACTCCTGTCACCGCAGGACTCATGGCCCAATGGCTTCATCTGCAATTTCTGCGGGTTCCATTCTGGAAGGGCTACGACCCGAAGTCCGGGAAATTCCAGTGCCCCGCCCCCGCCTTTTGGGCCGATACCGATGACCCACCCCGCAAAAAGGTCGCCTGACTCAATCCTGCTCCACATTTACTACGCCATATCGCCACACATAGAAGCTGGCGAGGAGGCTGCATGTCTAAACTTCAGTGGTTATAGAAGAGCGATGGTATTGTTATACGTATTGACTGTTAATCTATTATTATTGGCAAAGCGCATAATCTCAGCAAATGCTATAGGCTGCTCATGTTTAAACCAGCCATTCATTATAATGCCGGCATTGCCATTCGTTAATATTGTCCAAATATGTCTTGTATAATGAATTTTGTGGTCTCTGCCAAAGGATGTTAACCCAACCCCCTCAATAAGCATTTCCGCCCACGACGAAGGGCGGAATTTTACCCCATCACTTGTGATTCCATAAATAACAATCCACGTTGTTCTATTTATTTCATTATCCATATCGGCCATCGATCCGTGGCTTTATAAGCATGGGCGCATAAACGATGATAAAACCGACGAAGGCAATAATCCACAGGCCTTGCGACACCTCAATCCACATTCGGTACTGCATGGGCAATATTATTGGAATAATCACGCGCACAATGGCACCAAGAAACAACGAAAAGAACATCCAGTTCAAGGCCTGTGGGGGTGTAAAGATGTTTCTTCCTGTGTGCCCTAGAGAGACTCTCGCCATCATGCCAATGGTCATCATGCCTACCCCACCATATGCAAAAGCATGAATTCCTAACATTGGATTGATGGGTATCCAATGAACAAGCGCAGTCAAAATAAATCCAATGAATATCCATCCATAAGCCAGGTAAAGACTCCATAACAAGGGCTTACGCCATATGCCCGGAGTATACCATCCGATCATTTGTAGAACCTGCAAAAACGCTAACGCGATGGCCACCAAAGCCGTAATCAGTGAAATCGGATCCCATACAACAGCCACTATAAAAAACATCATAAGAATCACGCTACTGACGTTTACCCACGGCCGAACCATCAAAACCACCGGATAACCAACGCCTCTTTCAATAAAGAACGGCATTACCCGCTGTCCCATCAGCATAATCAGCGCGATAATCAGATAGAGGCCGAAAAACAACCCAATCTGCGTCAGCTCAGGATGCTTCCAGATGAGTCCTATATAGAACAATGTATTACCTGTCGTCATTAGTAATAATATGGACCATATGCCAAGCTGTTTCCATTGCTTGCTGCGGACCAAAGGATACAGTAAGGCGATGCAAACAGTGGCATCAAACAACAGGTCGAACAGCGCCATGATCATCAGTGCGCCAGGAAAATCGGTGAACGGCATTATGCGTGCCATAAGCCAGAACAAACCTAGTAATAATAATCCATATCCGCGAAGCGTCTGGTGACCCGTCCAGTTTTTGACTGCGGTCAACAAAAAACCAACAGCCACGGCCATGGAATATCCAAATATCATTTCATGGGCATGCCACAGGATAATCGGGAAATTGCCATTATCAAGAAACTGCGTTCCGTGATAATAGAACCAGAACCAGGCAGAGATGGCAAAAGCAGAGAATACCGCCCCTAACAAAAAAAAGAGGCGGAACCCAAGATGGAGAAGGGCAAAACGATAGTCTTTATTGGTTTCTATGGTTACCACGAGTTCCTTCTTGGCTGGACGAAATCAATGGTTCTAGCAAGTCTATAGACATTGCACTATGCGGACAAAAACCGTTCGAACTGCAAACAGGAGTCCGGCAACCCTTGGCTCAGAGCTAATTCCGTCACCCCCTGGACCAATCGCGTTGATCCGCAAACATACAGATCCGGTAAAGTGGCAAGACTTCCCAGATCGTCGCGCAAGGCATCCACCACGCTGCCTCGATAATCCACCCAGTGATTGCCAGGACGTGAAAGGCATATCTTCACCTGCAGTTGGGGAAGTTTATCCTGGATCTGACGGATTTCCTCCTGACAGAAGAGTTCGTCTTCATATCTTGCGCCGAAGTACAGACGTGCCGGAAGCATTTCTCCCCAATCTGCCATGCGTCGCAGCATCGACAGTAGCGGCACGAGACCTGTCCCGCCACCAATGAACCAACGTGGCCGCAGGCCGTTTTCTCTCAGGGTAAAGGTTCCCAGTGGTCCACGTATGTTCAGGCGGTCGCCCACCAAGGCGGATTCCAGATAGGTAGAGAAGGCACCACCTGGTCGTAGCGTGATGAAAAATTCCAGGTCGCCATTCCAGTTGGTGTTGTTGGCTAGAGAATAGGCGCGACGCGCATCGCTGCCAGGTACCTGGATTTCCATAAATTGCCCAGCTTCGAATTCCGCAGCTCCCCCTTGCTCATCGGGTTGCAGGCGTAACAACAGTCGTCGCGTACCCGTAGCCACCATAGTGACGTCCATCACTTCTGCCTCGCGCTCCGGAATGCGCTCAAAGCGGATGTAGTTGTAGTCATAAGGCGCCTCCAGAATCAGATCCGCTCGTGGATAGGTACGGCACAGAAGTACATCGCCTCGTGCCTGCGCTTTCTCTGGCAGGGCTTCCATACTGACTTCACCCAGGTGATAAGTGCCTGCGGTGACGGTGGCCACGCAGGCTCCGCAAGTTCCCTTCCGGCATTGGGAAGGAAGCAGAATGCTTTCCCTGTCCGCAGCGGAGAGTAAATCTTCCGCCTCAGAACAGACGAAGGACACCTGTTGCTTATCACGGGTATGGATAGTGATATCGTAGTTGCTCATGATGTGCTCATCCTTATGCCGCTTCGTCCGTTGCAGAACGAAGCGGCGTTCCATTGTGCTATGCCGTATGCGCCAGAGCCGTCTGCAAATCCGCTTGCGCCTCGCCAAT